>CAXNDY010000010.1:0-10947 GCA_964201095.1 Saccharofermentanales bacterium | reverse complement strand
GATTTCGAGGTACTGTTCCTCCCGGATGCGCAGGTAGACCAGCCAGACGGCGTCCTCGTCGGTGCGGTCCGGCACGGCGTTCCCGTCGGCCTCGAGCATGTCGTAGAGCTCCCTCTTCTTCATTCGGAAGACTTCTGGAAGGCCCAGTCCGTCGCGATAGAAGGCGAGCGTCGCGTCGAGGTCGTGGACCCGGAGCCCAAGGTGCATCAGGTTGCGAATGATCTCCATTTCGAGCGGTTCCTTTCGCAGACGGATTCCGTCCGTCGTCTGGCCCAAGTCTACCACAACTCCGTTGACCGTTCATGTAAAGGATGCTATTCTTTTCATGTAATTCCTGAAAACCATTCAGACCTACGTGGGGAAGGAAGGGAACCGATGCATTTCCAGGCTTACTTCAAGCACACCATCACCGACCAGGGCTTCCAGAACACGACGGCGAACGGTCGGGCCACCGGGTACCAGTTCGAGATCCGCTTTCCCGGCTACCGCGGCTCGCACCTCTCCTGCATCACGAAGCTCGACCTCAAGCTCGATGGCGTCGCGGTCGACCCTGCCGACGTCCTCTTCTGCCTGAACGGCAAGGAATTCCTGCTGGCCCAGCTGCCCGAACTCTTCGTCGAGTATTGGTTCATCCTGGACAACGCGACGCTGAAGGTCGCCAAGGCCGGCGGACTCGCGCCGGGCGCCCACGAAGTCGAGGTCGACTTCGGCTACCGGGTCCCCTACACGGGCTACTACGGAAACTACATCGTCGCCGAGGGTTCGCACCGCAGGACCCTTGCGCTCGGCCGCTGACCCGTTTCGGCACGGAACGAAGGAAGGAATCGGATGATGGAATCCAAGATCAAGCTCGGCATCTCCCTATACAGCTTCACCATCGACTACTTCATGCGCCGGTACGACCTGGAGGCCTGCCTCGCCACGGCGAAGGAGCTGGGCGCCGAGGGGATCGAGATCGTGGCCGCCATGATGGTCCCCGGATACCCTTGGCCCACCGAGGCCTGGATGGAAGATTTCCAGCGCCTCCTGAAGAAGTACGGGCTCGCCCCCGTGAGCTACAGCGCCTATGTCGACATGGGTCTTCGCACCGACCGGGACCTGAACGAGGACGAAATCGTTCAGTTCACGATCAACGACATGCAGATCGCAAGCCGCATGGGCTTCCCCGTCGTGCGCACGCAGCACGCGATCTCCCCGGAGATCCTGGAGAAGATGCTCCCCCTTGCAGAAAAACTGAACGTCTGGCTGGGCGTCGAGCTCCACGTGCCGCACACCATCCACGTGCCGGTATGGAAACAGTACTTCGCCCTCTTCGAGAAGTACGGCTCGAAGAACATCGGCATCGTGCCCGACTTCGGCGTCTTCCAGGAATATCCGCATCTGCCCTGGTTCCACCAGGCGGCCGAGCTCGGCATGCGCCGGAAGATCCTCGACGTCCTGCTGCCCCTGCAGCGGAAGGGCGTTTCGGAGGAGGAAGCCCTGAAGCTCGTCCCCGATCTCACCGACGCCGAGCGCCCCGTGGCGCACGAACTGTTCAAGGATTTCCACCCCGCCGCGCTCGAGGACCTGGCTCCCATGGTGAAGCACTCCCGCTACATGCACGGCAAGTTCTACCATATCGACGAGAACGGCTTCGACGCCTGCATCCCCTACGAGAAGATCCTGCCCATCATCAGGGACAACGGCTTCGAGGGCTTTATCGCCAGCGAGTACGAAGGGCACCAGTTCGACGAGAGCATCGATGCCACCGAACAGCTGAAGCGGCACCTGAGCATGGAAAAGCGGATTCTCGGCCTGTAGATCGATAGGAGAACCCGACGCAAGGAAAGGCAAGGTACATCCCATGGCCATTCTCCAGAACGAGGTCGTGAAGACCATCCTCGCCCGCCGCAGCATCCGCGCCTTCAAGAAGGCGCCCCAGCTCACCGACGACCAGCTCGAGACCCTCATCGCCTGCGGTTTTGCGGCCCCCAGCGGCATGAACAGCCAGTCCTGGCACATGATCGTCGTCCAGGACGCGGATCTCCTCGCCGGAATCAACGAGGGCTTCGTGAAGATGGTCAAGGCCCTGCCCGTGATTCCGCCGGTCATGGTCGAGCGCTTGAAGAACCCCGACTACAACGTCTTCTTCCATGCTCCGACAGCCATACTCGTCTGCTTCGATACAGCAAAGGGTCCGACCAACAGCGCCTTCCTCGCCGAGAACATCGTCCTCGCCGCGCAGTCGCTGGGCCTCGGCACCTGCTACATCGGCGGCGTGCTGGATTTCGTGCGTTCCCCCGCGGGCGAACCTTTCCTCAAGCGACTGCAGATCCCGGAAGGGTATTCGGCGGCGTACTTCCTGTCGGTCGGGACCCCGGACGAGAGTCCGGACGCCCGCCCGCGCGACACGACGAAGATCGGCTGGGTGCGCTGAACCCCGCTGACACCTTCTGACAAGGAAGGGACCGTGCGCTATACTGGAAGTGCCCGGAGGTGCCCTCATGCATCGACCCCGAGTCAAGCGGACGGTCATCCTGAACTGGATGTTCTCCTACTGGATCGTGCTCGCCTGCGCGCTGCTGACCAGCGTGATCGTCTATGCCGGCGCGATCACGGCCCTCGACAGGGAGGTCCGGAAGGTCGAGTCCGCCACCCTCAAGAATCTCCAGACGATCCTCGACGGACGCCTCCAGGAAGTGAAGGCTGCCGCGGGCCTACTTCAGTACGACCCGGACCTCCTGGCGTTCACGCACTCGTCCTATCCTTTCTACAAACCTGAAATCGGCGTCGCAGGGATGCGCGCCAAGGCGAAGATGGTCCAGGCGGTCCAGAACACGCGCGCCATCGATACGATCTATCTATATTCCTATCGGAGCCGGGTCTTCCTCTCCACGGCGTATGGAATCAACGAGGATACCACGATCCCCTTTCCCTCCGAGGCGGAGTTCGGGCTCTCCCCGGAGGAACTGGAGGGGATCCTGACCGGCGACCTGCCGAAATTCATGATCCTGCCACCCGTATCCGAAGGCCTTCCTGACCAGGCCCTGGTCTTCCTCCACGTCTATTCCCAGGGGATCAACCCCGAGGGCGTCCTGTTCCTCAAGCTCGACCTCGACCGCTTCCTCGACCAGATTTCCGGAACGACCGACTCGAAGAGCTTCCGCTTCCTGATCCTCGACCCCAACGGCCGGCGGATCTCGGCTGGCTCCGGGGATGTCCCCGCCACGTCGTTCACGTACGAGAATCTTCCGGGCACTCCGCAGAAGATCAAGGCGGGCGGGCTGGAAGCGCTCCTTTCGTCCGTGCAGTCCAAGGTCGGGGACTGGAAATACGTTCTGCTTCTCGACGTGAAGGAATACCAGGCTGGCATCCGGACCACGCGCGACCGGACGGTCGTCGCGATCTTCGTCCTCCTGCTGTTCGGAAGCCTGCTGTCCTATCTATTCGCCCGTCGCAACTACTCGCCGATCCGACGGCTCCTCGCGCAGTTCAGCCGGGCTTCGAAGCTGAACGAGGACCGGACCGGCGACGAGATGCAGTTCCTGGAGCAGGCGGTGCAGAAGGTCATCCATGAAAAGGACCTGTACTCGAAACGCCTCGAACGGCAGGAGACGACACTGCGCGACGCGCTCTTCGTCCGGTTGGTCAAGGGTCGGGGCGCCTCGAGGGAGCAATTCGAGCTGCTGCTTTCAGAAGAGGGGATCCACTTCACCAAGAACCACTTCGTCGTGGTCCTTCTCGCCATCGAGGACTTCGGAGTCCTCCTGTCTTCGGAGGAAGCCGACCCCGACGTCGCCGAAGCGAGCAGCTTGTCCGTATTCCTCCTGAAGAACCTCTTCGAGGAAAAATTCGGAGAAGCGACTCCGGCGCACGTCTTCGAAGTCGATGACCAGGTGGCTTGTCTGGTGAACCTGCCGGAGGAGCCGAAGGACGGCTGCGGGAACACGGCTCGGGTGACGGAGGAATGCCTCGCCCTTCTCCGCGGCGGCTTCGGCGTCCTCGTCTCCGCAGGCGTCGGAAGCCTGCAGGGTTCGATCCACGACCTGAACCGGAGCTTCCTCGATGCCCAGGAGGCACTGGAGTATGCACGCCTGTTCGAAACGGTCGGGTCGGTCCACTGCCATGCGGTGCGCGAAGAAGGTCACGATGAGGCATTCCCGGTCGCCAACCACCTGACCGTCCGTCGTCAGTTGCTGAACCACCTCATGGCCGGCGATTACCGCGCCGTGGAGACCCTGGTGCTCCAACTGATCGACGAGGATACCGAAGCCAGGCAGAACCCGACGATCCTTCGGATGCGGCAGTACAGTCTCCTCGAGGACCTTCTCGCCGCGCTGGACGAGCTCGTTGCCGGACAGACCCATCTTTCAAGGAAGGATGCCGACCGGATCCTGAACGAGATGATCACCGTATCCGGAAAAGGTGTGTTCCGCCGTCTGATCCGCGAGTTCCTCGCAAACCTCGAGCTCCTTCGCGACCAGAAGGAATCCCTGCAGCAGCACGACGTCAAGCTGAACCGGATCGTCGAGTACATCCAGTCGAATCTCTCCGATCCGGATCTCTCGGTCACGCGTCTCGCCGAACACGTCGACCTGAGCGTCTCCCAGGTGACCCGCCTCATGCGGTCGAAACTCGGCCAAGGCACTCTGGAATACATCCAGCAGTGCCGGATCGACCTGGCGAAGAAGCTCCTGTCCGAGACAGAACTCAATGTGAACGACATCTCGAAGCGGGTCGGATACTACAATTTCCGCACGATGAACAGCATCTTCAAGAAGATCGAGGGCGTCACCGGGACGCAGTATCGCGAGCAGATCCGCTCCCGATAGCCGTTCGCCGCCCTTTCGCATGTTTCCGATACCATGCTTGAATCCTGCCCTTTTCAGTAAAGCCTTGCGCATTTACTGTAATGGCAGAAACATCACTCGCCGAGGGTCGGTATCGTCGACGGGAGATGAAGAAGCCGTCTCAGAAGGAACAGGAAAAAACAAGGAGGAGATTCTATGAAGAAAAGACTCGTCACTGTCCTGATCGTCCTGACGCTGACCGTCGCCATGCTGGTTGCCTGCACGCCGGCACCCACGGCGACCAACGCCCCCACCGCCACGCCGACCCCCGACATCAGCATCGTGACCCTGCCTCTCACCTCGACCCCGACGACCTTCAAGGTCCTGGCCTCCATCAACGAAGCCGCACAGGACTACAAGGACAACGTGGTCTGGAAGAAGGTCGCCGAGCTGACCGGCGTCACGTTCGAGTTCCAGAGCGTCCTGTCCGCGAACTACGGCACCGAATTCAACCTCATGCTCGCCTCCAAGCAGTATCCCGACCTCTTCATGTATCCCGCCGGCGCCGGTGCGGCGCAGTATCCGGGCGGTCTCGAGCAGGGTGTGGATGACGGCGTCATCCTCGACATCAAGTCCCTGATCCCCACCGTCGCCCCCCTCTACTGGCAGCTGATGAACAAGCCCGAAGTCCTCCGCGATGCGCTGACGGACAAGGGATACCTCCCCGCCGTCTACCAGTTCAGGGAACTCTACAACGACCAGCCCTCGAACGTCTGGGGCATGATGATCCGCCAGGATTGGCTGACCGCCGACGGTCTGTCCATGCCGACGACGATCCCCGAGTGGTACACCGCCCTCAAGTCCTTCAAGGACAAGCACGGCGCCGACTTCCCGCTGCTCATGCACCTCGGCGACAACCCGATCTTCATGCAGGCCTATGGCATCATCACCAACCCGGCGAACCGCGGAGCCGGCGACCCCAAGGCCCTCTTCTATCCCGACGCCGACAACAAGATGCATTTCGGCGGCGTGGAGCAGGGCTATGCCGACTACCTCAAGGAACTCTCCAAGTGGTATGCGGAAGGCCTCTATGACCGGGACTTCTCGACCCGCTTCATCTTCGACCTCCCCGGCGAAGCCGCTGTCGTCGGACAGGGCGAGGCCGGCGCGACCGGTGGATATCTTGCCTGGAAGGGCATGTTCTTCGGCGCCGCCAAGGACCAGACCGGCTTCCAGTGGGTCGCCGCTCCCGCACCCAAGCTGACCGCCACCTCCGACAAGCCTTTCGAGCAGGTCACCTTCCCGAAGTACCTGACCGACCCGTGGGTCATCACCAAGGCCTGCAAGGATCCTGAACTCGTCCTCAAGCTCTTCAACTGGATGTGCACCGAAGAAGGTTCCATCCTCATGAACTACGGCATCGAGGGCGACTCCTACACCAAGGGCACCGACGGCAAGCTCACCTTCACGGACAAGATCCTGAAGAACGACAAGGGCGCCACCGCCTACCTCGAGATCTACAACGGCAACTTCCAGCCGATGAACCTCTCGAACACCGCCGCCATCTACGAGCAGCTGAACGACGCCGCGACGCTCGCGGAGAACAAGCTCCAGCTCGACTCCGTCCAGACCCTGTACGTCACCTATGGTCTGACCGCCGATGAGAGCTCCCGCCTCAACGCGATCATGGCCGACGTCACCACCTACATCCAGGAGCAGTATGTGCTGGCCGTCATGGACCCCGCCGTCGCCGCGACGTGGATGGATGTCCAGGCCAAGCAGATGAACGACATGGACATCGCAGCCGCCATCGAGATCGTCCAGGGCGCCTGGGATCGGTACATGGCCAAGAAGTAACATAGGAACGTCCGGATCCTTTGTACGGAGCCGGAACTGACGATCGGCCGCGGGCGGCACAATGGTCCGCCCGCGGCCGAATCCTTTGGAAAGATACGATTCCATCGTTGCAAGGAGGCTTCCATATGCAGGGCAAGATCCGGCTAGGCAAGATCCGGAAGGACTGGAAGAGGAACTACCCATACTATCTGCTCCTGCTGCCGGTCCTCCTCTATTACCTGATTTTCCTATATGTCCCGATGGGCGGCCTCGTCATGGCCTTCCAGAAGTTCAACATCGCGAAGGGCGTCTTCGGGAGTGAATGGACCGGGTTCGCGAACATCCTGTCCTTCTTCAACAGCTACTACTTCGTCCGTCTTCTCCGCAACACCGTCTTCCTGAGCCTTCTGAGCCTGGTGTTCGGCGTGGTCGGACCCGTGGGTCTCGCGCTGCTCCTCAACGAGGTCGGCAACAAGATCTTCAAGAAGACCATCCAGACCGCCACCTACATCCCCTATTTCATCTCGCTCGTCGTCGTCGCCTCCCTCGTGAAGATCTTCGTCGCGCCGGAAGGCCCGATCGGCGCCCTGGCGAACACCCTCTTCGGACTCGACAAGAACCTCCTGACCTACCCTGAGTTCTTCCGTGGCATCATGGTCACTTCCGACCTCTGGCAGATGACAGGATATATCTGCGTCATCTATCTCGCCGCCCTGAGCGGCATCGAGCATGAACAATACGAGGCCGCGCGCATCGACGGCGCAGGCCACTGGAAACAATTGCTCCACGTCACGATTCCCGGCATCGCCCCGACCATCATCGTGCTGTTCATCATGCGCACGGGGCAGCTCCTGAACGTCGGGTACGAGAAGATCCTGCTCCTCTATGGCCCAGGCATCTACGAAACAGCGGATGTCATCTCGACCTTCGTCTATCGCAAGGGTCTCATGCAGGCCGATTATGGATACGCCACCGCCGTAGGGCTCTTCAATTCGATCGCCGGCCTCCTCATGGTCCTGCTCTCGAATTGGCTCGCGAAGCGGTACACCGAGACCCGTCTGTTCTAGGGAGGCGATGGAGATGCAAGGACTAGGAAAGAACAGCCCGAGCCGCAAGACCTTCCTGTTCCTCAACACGGCCTTTCTGACAATTGTCGGAGCGATTGCCTTGATTCCCTTCCTGCACGTCGTCATGGCCTCCCTGAGCGACCCGTTCAAGCTCGCTGCGACCACGGGCCTGATCGCCTGGCCCCGGGGCTTCAGCCTGATCGGCTACCAGAAGGTCTTCGAGAGCGCAGAGATCTGGAACGGTTACCTGAACTCCATCTTCTACACCATCGCATCCGTGACGTTCGGGTCGATCCTGACGATCCTCGGCGCGTACGTCCTGTCCCGCAGGAATCTGTACTGGGTCAACACGGCCATGTTCCTGATCACCTTCACCATGATCTTCAACGGCGGCCTGATTCCGACTTATCTCCTGATCAGCAACCTGGGCTGGATCGACACTCCGCTCGCCGTCATCATCCCGAACAGCATGTCCGCCTTCAACCTGATCATCATGCGGACCTACTTCCAGAGCATCCCGGAGAGCCTCGAGGAGTCGGCCAACCTGGACGGCGCCGGCAGGCTCCAGATTCTGCTGCGCATCATGATTCCGCTCGCGAAGTCGAGCATCGCCGTCATCGCGCTGTTCTACGTCGTCGCACAGTGGAACTCCTATTTCCAGGCCATGATCTACCTCCGCACTCCTGCGAAATTCACCCTGCAGCTCGTCCTCCGCGAGATCCTGCTGAAGAACGCGGCGACCTCCTCTGGTGCTTCTGGCTCCAGTGCCCTCGTCATGGTCGTCGCGGAGTTGATCAAGTATTGCGTCATCATCGTGTCCATCGTGCCGATGCTGGTGGCTTATCCGTTCATCCAGCGCTTCTTCGTGCAGGGCATCATGGTCGGAGCGGTGAAGGGATAGTTTCATGACACACGGTCTGATCGCCTTCGAGGAACACTTCTCGATCCGGGAACTCGCACCCATCCGGGTCGAATACATGAAACGGATCGGGTTCCCGGTCCAGGAGAAGCCCGGCGTGGGGGGAGACCTCGGCCGGGTTCTTTCCGACATCGAGGATCTCCGCCTGCCCGCCATGGACCGCTTCGGCATCGAGCGCCAGGTCCTGTCGGCCTCCTCTCCCTCGATCCAGGGACTTGTCGACGCAAACGAAGCCGTTCGCCTCTCCTCGCTCTTCAACGACCGTCTCGCTGAAGTCGTCGCGCGTCACCCCACCCGCTTCTCCGGCTTCGCCGCCCTCCCCCTCCAGGACCCGTCGGCCGCGGCTCGGGAGCTCGAACGGGCCGTCCGGGACCTCGGACTCAGCGGCGCGCTGATCAACGGCCACACCAATGGGCTCTACCTCGACCACCCTTCGCTACGCGTCGTCTGGGAGACGGCCGAGGGACTCGGCGTCCCGATCTCCCTCCACGTGAACGACCCGATTCCCGGCCAGTGGAAGAATCTCGAGGATTTCCCCGAACTCCTGACCGCGGCCTGGGGTTGGGGCACCGAGGCCGGAACGCACGCTCTGCGCATCCTCTGCAGCGGCGTCTTCGACGACTTCCCCGAGGCGAGCCTGATCATGGGCCACCTCGGCGAAACGGTCCCCTATGCGCTGTGGCGTCTGGACAACCAGTGGGCGAATGCGCGCAGCGGAGGAAGTCTTCTCGAAGGGTCCGGCGCCCGCCGGATCCGCGAGCTCCCTTCCTACTATGCGAAGCGAAACCTTTTCGTCACGACCAGTGGAAACTTCAGCGCTCCGACGCTCCGCTGCGCCATCGACGTCATCGGCATCGAGCGGATCCTGTTCGCGGTGGACTATCCGTTCGAGAAATGCGAAACGGCCGTCGAATTCCTCCGCGACGCTCCGATCTCCACGATGGAGCGAGAGCGGATCGGATGGCGGAACGGGGCAGAACTGCTGAACCTGACCGATCGATAATTGGATAAGAACATCGGAACGAGTCGACGGATCCCAAAGCGGATCCGGCAATCATCGCAAAGGCACCCTGAGGAGGAAACCACATGAAAGTTCTGGGTCTCTCGTTCGGTCGGAAGATGAAATGCAGCGAACTCATGGTCAAGGCCGCCCTCATGGAAGCCGAGAAAGCGGGCGCGGAAGTCGCCTTCCTGAGGATGCTCGACCTCGAGATCAAGCCCTGCACGGGCTGCGGCGGATGCGGAAACTCCCTCGACAAGGGCGGCAACGGCCGTTGCATCCTCAAGGACGACCTCCATATCGTCGAGGACGCCTTCATCAACGCTGACGCGATCATCGTCGCGGCTCCGGTCTACGCCCTCGGCACCGCGGGACAGTACAAGCAGCTCGTCGACCGTTTCGGGCCTTCGCATGACATCGCCTTCCTCGGCAAGGCGAACGAGAAGCGCATCGCGGAAGGGAAGACGGGCGACCAGCTCCTCGACCCCCGGATCTTCAAGGAGCGCTACGCCGGCCTGATCTCCGTCGGTGGCGCCATGACCCAGAACTGGGTCTCCTTCGGGCTCCCGACCATGCACCTCCTCTGCTTCCCCGGCCAGATCAAGGTCGTCGACCAGATCGACGCCTACGACATGGGCCGCATGGGCAGCCCCCTTCTCAACGACGACCTCATGGGCCGCGTCCGCCGCATGGGCCAGCACGTGGTCTCCGCCATCGGCAAGCCCCAAGCCGAGGTGGCGTGGATGGGCGACGAGCAGGGCACCTGCCCGGTCTGCCACTGCGACCTGCTGACCGTCCGCAGGACCACGACCGTCGAGTGCCCGATCTGCGGCTCCTATGGGACGCTTTCGGTCGAAGGCGACCAGGTGAAGGTGACCTTCACGGCGGCCGAACAGAAGCGCTCGCGTCTCAATTATGACGGAAAGCTCGAGCACTGGACCGAAATCAAGTCCTTCGGCGCCATCGCCGGCCCGAAGATCCGAGCCGCCGGGGAAGAACTGACCCGGAAGATCAAGTCCTACGAGGGGTATGCGGAGGCGCAGCGATGAAGAACAAGATCCTCAGCGCCGCGGATGCTGTCGCGCACGTAAAGGACGGCGACCACATCATGGTCGGCGGGTTCCTCAAAGGCGGCACGCCGGACAAGACCGTGCGGGAACTGATCCGACAGGGGCAGAAGGACCTGACCGTGACGTCGAACGACACGGGCCGCTCCGACTGCGCGGTGTTCGACCTGGTGGCAGCGGGGCGCGTGACCGCGATCAACGCCTCCTATATCGGCGCGAACCCGGAGACAGGGCGACTCCTCATGGAGCACCCGGACAAGGTCGTGCTGTACCCGCAGGGGACCCTCGC
>CAXNDY010000009.1:0-11738 GCA_964201095.1 Saccharofermentanales bacterium | reverse complement strand
GTTCGGAGAGTTCTACAAGAGGATCGCCGGGTATGCGATCGCTCGGATGGGACGCATCGCGGTGAAGGACGTGAAGCGGGTCCTGCGTCCCAAGGCGAAGACGCATGCATGAGATGGGCATCGTCGTCAGCCTCGTGGACATGGCTGTGGAGCATGCCGAAAGGAACCACGCATCGAAGGTCCACAAGGTCGTGCTCCAGGTCGGAAGCATCAGCGGTGTCGTGCCGCGCTACCTGATGGAATTCTACCCCCTGGTCGTCGAAGGGACGATGCTCGAGGGATCCGAACTGGAGATCGAGGAGGTCGCGGCCAGCGTGTTCTGCACGAAATGCGCGACGACCTACGACCCCTGCAGGACGGAAATGGTATGCCCGAAATGCGGAAGCGAGGAATGCGACGTGATCGAGGGGCGCGGACTGATGGTCAAGGAGATCGTGATCGAAGCGGCATCCCCGGATGGACTGGGAGGTTGTCGATGAATCCCATCAAAGTGCTGGAAATCAAGCGGAGCGTGTTTGCGAACAACGATGCGGACGCCGATCGGCTTCGCGCGCAGCTCAAAGCGGAGAGGACGTTCCTGCTGAACCTGATGTCGTCCCCCGGCTCCGGCAAGACGACCACGCTGCTGCGCACCATCGGCCTTCTGAAGGACGAGATGCGCATCGGGGTCATGGAGGCCGACATCGATTCCGTCGTCGACGCCGAAAAGGTCGCGACCACCGGCGTCCGGTGCATCCAGCTGCATACCGGCGGGATGTGCCACCTCGACGCCGACATGACGCGTCAGGGATTGACCGAGTTCGGTACGACCGACCTGGATCTGGTCGTCCTGGAGAACGTCGGGAATCTGGTGTGTCCGGCGGAATTCGACACGGGTGCCGCGAAGAACGTCATGATCCTGTCGGTGCCGGAGGGCGACGACAAGCCACTCAAGTACCCGTTGATGTTCACGATCTGCGATGTGGTGCTGATCAACAAGATCGACGTGACGAGCGTCTTCGACTTCGACCTGGAGGCGGTGAAGAAACGCGTATGGAAGCTCAACCCCCGGGCGCTCGTCATGCCCGTATCCGCCCGGACCGGGGAAGGGTTCGAAGCCTGGGTGGATTGGCTGCGCCTGCAGGTGAAGGAGTGGAAACACATGTCGTAGCGCGATACCATTTACAAATGTCCACGATACAAGGACATATGCGCACCCGGGAGCGGTCTTGCAGTGGCCGACAAAAGGCATGTATACTGGGCACGTCAAGGGATGTCGAGGATGTCCCGCTCCGAAGACCGAAAGGAGCGTGTCCACCCATGAAGGCCATTCGAAAGCTCACCTCCGAACGCGGCTACGTCCTCCGCGACGTTCCGATCCCCGAGCCCGGTCCTGGCGAAGTACTGATCCGCGTGTCGTCCTGCGGGATCTGCGGCACCGACCTCCACATCTACCAGTGGGACGACTGGGCCAGGAAGCGCATCCACCCCCCCGTGACCTACGGACACGAATTCGTCGGGCTCATCGAGTCCGTCGGCGCCGGCGTGGAACGCTTCCACCCCGGACAGCGCGTGTCCGCCGAAGGCCACATCACCTGCGGCATCTGCCGCTCCTGCCGCAACGGCCAGGCGCATCTCTGCCGCGACGTGCGCATCATCGGCGTCGATCGCGATGGCTGCTTCGCGGAGTTCCTCGTCATGCCGGCCGGAAACCTCTGGCCCGTGCACGCATCGATTCCCGACAGGCACGCGGCGCTGTTCGACCCGCTCGGCAACGCCATGCACACCGTGATGTCCCAACCCGTGAACATGAAGAAGGTTCTCGTCACCGGAGCCGGCGCGATCGGTCTCTTCGCCGTCCCGATCGCCTGGGAGAACGGTGCGGAGAGCATCGTGGTCGTCGAGCCTTCGCCGATGAAGCGCGAAATCGCTCTGCGCATGGGCGCCCAGGCCGCCTTCGACCCCGCGGACCCGGAGATCGCCCAAAGGATCCTGGACGCGACATCCGGATTCGGACCCGACGTGCTGCTCGAGATGAGCGGCAGTTCCTCGGCGTTGAGGCTCGGTCTCGGCGTGTTGGCGAACGGCGGACATGCGAGCCTGCTCGGCATCCCCCACGGCGAGACCACGCTGGACCTTTCGAACGAGGTGATCTTCAAGGGGATCACGATCCACGGTGTCACGGGTCGGAGGATGTACGAGACCTGGTACCAGACCGAGGACTTCCTGCTGCGTCATGGCGGAAGCATCGAACCCGCGATTTCCTTCTCGCTGCCGCTCGAGCAGGTCGAGGAGGGATTCGCTGGAATGGAGAACGGGACTGCGGTCAAGGTCCTGTTGGAACTGTAGGGGGGCGAGACTATGGAAGGTTTCTACGAACGCATCGAGGGAACACTGGAGACACTGCGGTGCGAAGGGACGTACAAGACGCTGCGCTACGTCCAGGGGCCGTTGGCCGGGCGCGCGGACATCGAGGACTTCGGGCGTGTGCTGGTGCTGTGCTCGAACGACTATCTCGGGTTCGCCGCGAACCCCGACCTGATCGCGGCCGGCGAAGCGGCACTGCGGACCTTCGGGGCGGGAGCCGCGAGTGTGCGCTTCATCTGCGGAACGTCGGTGCTGCACCGGCGCCTCGAGGAGCGGACGTCGGACTTCCTCGGAAAGGAAGCGTCCCTTGCCTTCACCTCCTGCTGGAATGCGAACACCGCCGCGATTCCGGCGCTGCTGGCCGCCGGGGACGCGGTGATATCGGACGAACTCAACCACGCCAGTCTGATCGACGGATGCCGGGCCGTGGGCAAGGATGTGAAACGCCTCGTCTACAAGCACGCCGACATGGCGGACCTCGAACGTTGCCTGAAGGAGGCGGCGGGATGCGGGACGCGCCTGGTCGTGACCGATGGCGTCTTCTCCATGGAGGGCGACATCGCCCCGCTGCCGGGAATCGTGGAACTGGCGCGCCGGTACGCGGCCGTGACGTTGGTCGACGACTCGCATGCGACCGGCGTGATCGGGGCGACCGGCCGTGGAACGGAGGAGCACTTCGGGATGAGCGGCACTATCGATATCGTGACCGGCACATACGGCAAGGCGCTCGGCGGCGCAGGCGGCGGCTTCGTCGCGGCTCGGCGCCCGGTCGTGGACCTGCTGGCCCAGCGCTCCCGACCGGCGCTGTTCTCCAACGCGCTGCCGCCGGTCCTGACCGCTATCGCCATTGCCGCCGTCGAGCGTCTTGATGCGCATCCGGAATGCGTCCGATCGTTGCGCGCGAAGGCGGCCTATCTGCGAAGCGAACTCAAGACCGCCGGACTCCATCCTCTCGAAGGAGAAACCGCCATCGTCCCTCTGATCGTGGGGGACACGGCCAAGGCCATCTCCCTGTCGGCGAAGATGCTCGAGAAGGGCGTGTTCGCCATCGGATTCGGATTCCCCGTCGTCCCGGAAGGAGCGGCACGGATCCGCCTCCAGGTCTCCGACGCCCTTTCCCTGGAGGACCTCGACTTCGCCGTCCGCATCGTCCAGGAGGCCATGCGGGAAGGGTAGGGGAGCGGCTGCAACCACTCCCTTCTTCTTTCAGGCCGGGTCCAGCCGGCAGGCTTTGTACGGCGAGTCCGGGGGGTCGGGCAATCGCGTGACGCGGTCGCCAGCGAGCGGGCGGAGCGAAAGGAAATACAGCGACTTCGGAATTCGCCCGCCGTTCGTGGCGGAGACGGTGATCCGACTGCCCTCCCATCTCAGGCCGAAGGCGTTTCCGAGGTCATCGCGGAAGTCGTGGGTCCCGGCGGCGCCTGCGAGAAGGAAGGTCAGGCGGTCGTAGGCGTCCATGCGGTTGCCGACATCGGACCCGAAGCGGAAGGTCGCGTCGAGGTTCAGCGGAAGCGCCGCACCGTCGCGAAGGAACACGGGAATCCGGTCCGCGCCGCAGTGGGAGTCGAAGCGATGCCCGCCCTCCCGTTCCTCGCCCGACCATAGGTCGAGCCAAGTACCCTGGGGGAGATAGACCGAACGTTCGCGCACGTTCTCCTCCAGTACCGGTGCGACGAGCAGCGAACCGAACAGGAACTGGTCGTCGATGGCATGGCACTCCCGATCCTCGGGGAAATCGAGGACAGGGTGGCGCATCAGGGGGAGACCCGACTCGACGCTGCGGATCGCTTCGTTATAGACGTGCGGCATCAGGTTCATGCGCCAGTGCGCCTGCTGGACCGTGTGGGCGAGAAGGTCCGGTAGTCCGGTCACCGCCGCCATGTTCCAGGGGCTGCGGTCGTTGGTCTTGTCCGCGTCGGACAGCGTGGCGCCGTACTGTCCGCGCGGCATGTCGGAATGCCATTGGAGCGCCGACGTATAGACGGCGGCCTGGGTTCCGCGGCGATACAGGTCGGCCGAGGGCAGCGGGCCCGTGAAGCCGGCGACGTCGAAGGTCCAGAAAAGGACGCCGGACAAGCCGGCGGAAAGGCCCGCGCGCAGGGCGCTGCGGAATTCGTCGTAGGTGGACAGCTGATCGCCGGCCCAGTGCATCGGGGAGGTCTGGACGCCGGTGGTGCCGGCTCGGCTGAACAGGATGCGGTCGGGTCCGACGAAGTCCGTGTAGCGCTTCGTATAGAGCGCGGGGTAGGCGTTGCGCATCTCGCGGCCGCGCCTCCCGTCGAAGAAGCGGGCTTCCGGGTCGTAGACCATCTCGCCGCCATCGGTCTTGAAGCCGTCGACGCCGAGGTCGAGGAGGTGTTGGCGCTTGGCGAACCACCAGTCGACCGCCGCAGGGTTGGTGAAGTCGAACAGCATGGAACGGGCGAACCAGCGATCCGTCGGGATCCGGAACGGGGTTCCGTCGTCGGCCCGGACGGCGAAACCGTGCTCGGCCGCGAAGCGGTTCTCCTCCTCGCAGCGGGGGTCGGGGTGCTCGGCATCGAGCTGCTTGAGGACGGGAATCTGCCAGAGGACCAGGTGCATGCCCGCGTCGTGGATCCGGCCGGTCATGCGGGCGGGGTCCGGCCAGACAACGGCGTTCCACTCGTGGAAGGTCGATTCGTCGCTCCACGCCTCGATGACGACCACGGTCGCGGGATAGTCTTCCTGCTCGGCCAAGAGGACCTGTCTCTCGACTTCGCGCTGCGTGTTCCAGCGGTTCGCCGACATCCAGACGCCGAGACTCCACTTCGGGGGAAGGACGGGGGTCCCGGTGTCGTGGACGAAAGCGGAGAGAACCTCGGATGGCGTGCCCTCGTAGAAACGTACCATGGGTGCCGCACCCCCGGGTCCGACGTCCACGTCGGCGACGATGGTGCAAAGCCCGGATATCGGGTCCGTCGTCACGGCGATCTTCATGGGCAGCGTCGAATCGATGTACGCGCCTTGCGCGGCGTCAGTCAGAAGGAAGGAGACGGGCAGGTACGTGGCCTCCCCCTGGGTCGTGAAGTGGTCGAGGGTCTGGAAGCCGGTCGTGCGACCTGCGCGGTCGACGGCGTCGAAACGCTCGCCGGTGCCGAAGACGGCACGGCCTTCGAGGTCGAAGGAGAGCCGGACGTGACCGTCGTCGATGCGTTCCACGTGCAAGGTCTGGTTCATCCCTTGATTCCTCCGACTTGAAGTCCGCTCTTGAAGTACTTCTGCGCCACGAGATAGAGAAGCAGGATGGGTGCCATGGAGACCAGAGCGCCGGCCATGAGCACGTTGTAGTCCGAGGTGTACTGGCCGTTCAGGACGTTCAGCACAAGGGGAAGGGTCATCTTCTTGCGGTCCGACAGCATGACCAGCGGCCAGAGGTAGTCGTTCCAGGTGCCCATGAAGGTGATGACCCCGAGGGTGATGAGCGTAGGCGCGGTCAAGGGGAGGATGATCATGCGGAAGACCTTGAACTGCCCAGCGCCGTCGAGCACGGCCGCATCGATGAAGTCGTTGGGGATGGTCATCATCTGCTGGCGGAGCATGAAGATGGCGAAGGCGTTGAAGACCGACGGAATGACGAGCCCTGCGAACCGGTCGATCAGGCTGAGTTCCTTCATGACGAGGAACAAGGGGATCAGCACGACCTGGAAGGGGATCATCATCGTGGAGAGATAGATGCGGAAGAGTCCTTCACGGCCGCGGAACTCGATCTTGGCGAAGGCGAAGGCGGCCATGGCTGCGCTCAGGATGGTGACGACCGTCGCGAGTACGGAGACATAGCCGCTGTTCAGGAGGGCCGTGTCGAAACGGAACAGGTGGATCACCTTGTCATAGGAAAGGAGGTTGGGCGCGACGGGGATCCATTGGACGGGAACGGTGAGCATGGCGCCCTTGTCCTTCAGGGAGGTGATGATCATCCAGAAGAACGGCACCATGACGACCACGGCGAGGAGAGAGGCGAAGAGGTGGTAGGCGAGGGAGGAAAGGACCCGCATCGGCTTACGCATCGTAGTTCACCCACTTGTTCTGCATCTTCATCTGGATGGAGGTGAAGAAGAAGATGATGACGAAGAGGAGCCAGGCGAAGGAGGAGGCATATCCCATCTTGAAGTACTTGAAGGCGTACTTGTAGATGCGTTCCACCATCGATTGGGTCGCCCCGTTCGGGCCGGCGTCGGTGGTCATGATCATGACCTGCGGGACGAGCTGGAACGAGTTGATGAGGGTGATGACCAAAATGAAGAAGAGTACCGGCGTCAGGAGCGGAATGGTGATTCGGAAGAGCTTCTGCAGTCGACCTGCGCCGTCGATGCCGGCGGCTTCGGAGTAGGTCGGGTCGATGGCCTGCAGCCCACCTAGGAGAATCAGGCCGAAGAAACCAGCGTCCTTCCAGATGCTGGCCAGGACGATGCCGGGCATGGCCCAGGTCTTGTCCTGGAGCCAGGCGGGGCCCTGGATGCCGATGAGGGCGAGGATGTTGTTCATGGCGCCGAGGTCCGGGCTGAGGACCCATTTCCAGATCAGCGCGCCGGCTACCCAGGAAGTGAGTACGGGGATGTAGTACAGGACGCGGTAGAGACCGATCATCCTGCGGCCGCTGTTCAGGATCATCGCGACGACCGTCGAGGCGATCAGGATCGACGGGACGTAGAGGAGGATGTAGTAGCCGGTGTTGCCGAGGACGTGCCAGAATTCCTTGTCCCACAGGATCTGGCCGTAGTTCTTGAGGCCGACCCAGTACTCGGAGACTGTCTGGAAGAAACCGGTGGTCAGGCTGATCTTCGACAGGCCGTTCCATTCCGTGAATCCCAGGAAGACGGCGACGACGATCGGAATGACGCTGAAGAGGAGCATCCCCACGAGGCTGGGGAGGAGGAAGGGAAGGGCCATCCGGAATCCCCGCTGATAGCTGCGGCTTTTCATATCGTCGGTCATCCTTTCTTCGACGTTCTCGTCTTTTCAAAAGGGCTGGAAACTGTTGTCGCCAGGGCCGGACGGTCCGGTCCTGGCGACAGGAGTTCGTTCAGGCATTCAAGAGAGGGATCAGGAGAGCTTGATCTTCTCCTCGAGGGACTTCTGTGCATCGTCCAGAGCCTGCTGCGCGGTCTTGGCTCCACTGGCGGCGGCGGTCAGCTCGGCTCCGATGATGTCGCCCATCTCGGCGAACTGTTCGATGACGGGAGGGGTGATCAGGAAGTCCAGGGTGTCGAAGACGACCTGGCGGCTCGCGGGAGGGGTCACCTTGAGGTAGCCGGCGAGTACGTCGGGGTACGTGACGGCGGGAAGTTCCCAGGAGGCGTCGATGCGGATCTGGGCGGCTTCCTTGCTCGAGCAGGCGAATCTCACCCACTGGAAGGCGGCGTCGGCGACCTTGGTGTCCTTGTTGACGACGATGCCGTTGGAGAAGAAGTGGGTCGCCTTGGCGGTGTTGCCGGGTTCGATGGCGATGTCCCACTCGAAGGAGGTGATGTTCTTGGCGAAGTCGGAGAAGGCCCAGACGCCGGTGACGATCATGCCGAGCTTGCCGGCCTTGAACATGTCCCAGTCGCCCATGCCGGCGAACTGCTTCTCATTGGGCATGACGTTGGACTTGAGGACGCGGTCGACCATGAACTGGAGGGTCGCGACGTTGGCGGCGGAGTTGACGGTGAAGGTCTTCTTGTCGGCGGAGAGGACGCTGCCGCCGTTCTGCTGCACGACCTTGAAGAACTCCCAGAACTGGATCGGGTGGGAGATGCCGAAGACGTCGGCGCCGAGGGCGCGGATCTTCTCGGCGGCGGCCTGCTCGTCGGCCCACTTCCAGTCGGCGGTCGGATACGCCACGCCGGCCTGGTCGAAGAGCTTCTTGTTGTAGATCAGGACGACGTTGGAGAAGCTGTCGGGAAGGCCGTACTGGACGCCGTCGGTGGAGAAGGCGCCGAGGGCCTTTTCGTTCATGACGGTCTTGTCGAAGCCCGTGGAGGCGATGACGCCGGCGAGGTCCAGAAGGACGCCCTTCTTGGCGTAGGAGACGAAGTTCTCGTAGTTCAGCTCGTAGCAGTCCGGCGCGGTGCCGGCGGCGACGCGGGTCTGGATCTGCGTGAAGTAGTCGCCGTACGCGATGGTCTCGCTCTCGAGCGTGATGTAGTCATACTGCTTCTTGAATTCGGCCTGCATCTTGTCGAGGTTGGCCTGCATGTCGCCGGAGGCGGTGAAGTTCGCGAACGTGACGGTCGCGGGCTTCGGGGGTTCGGTGGGGCCGGCGGTGGCGGCGTTCGTGGGGGCCGTGGTCGCGGTCGGAGCGGCGCAGGAAGTGAGCAGCGTCGCGAAGGCGACGAGGACGATCAGGACGAGCGTGATGGTGCGCTTCATGGATTTCCTCCTTCGGATTCCGGCAGCGAGGGACCGCAAGGAACAGGAGCCGATTGAAATCCCCGACCGGAGCGGTTAGAATTGGTGGTGGGTAGGTTGGCTGGACTTGTTCTTCTGCCGCCCGTTCCTGTCCGTGTAGTCGCAAGCTGCCGGACAGGATCCCTTTGTTCCCCCCTCTGATGGATTCACGCGGGAGCAGAGCCGATACCGATTCTCATAGGCGACGGACGGAATCCCTCTCGACGAGCGACACCGGAAGGATGAGCTCCTGTTTGCCTTCCTCCGGGTTCTGGATGCTTCGAAGGATCATCTCCATCGCGTGGCTGCCTTTCCGATAGATGTCCTGATGGACGGTGGTGAGCGCCGGGTCCATGTATCTGGAGATGTTCAGGTCGTCGAAGCCGACCACGGACATCCTTTCCGGTATCTTCCAGCCCAGGGAATGGAAATGCTTCATCGCGCCGATCGCGACGATGTCGGCCGTGGCGAAGGCGGCGGTGAAGGGGATGCGGCTCTTCGCGACCCGGCGGGCGAGCTCGAGGCCGGAGTCGAAGTCGACGACGCCTTCGAAGACGTGGTCGTCGCGCATGGGGAGGCCGAATTCGCGGAGCGCGTCGGCGAAGCCGTCGTAGCGCTTGCGGATGACGCCGCCCTCCTTGATGATGCCGGTCAGCAGGGCGATCTCGCGGTGCCCGTTCTCGAGGAGATGCTTCGTCCCGATGTAGGCGCCGTACCGGTCGTTGATCTGTACGCTGTGGAAGTAGTGGTCGTCGCAGTAGCTGTCGACGAGGACGATCGGGATGCGGGACTTCTTGAGCTCGTTGTAGAACTGGTCGGGGTACATGCCGATGATGACGATGCCGTCGAGCTTGCGTTCCATGGCGAGCTTGAGGTAGTCGGCGTCGGCGTCGGTGCCGGTGATGAGGAGATGGTAACCGTTGACGCGCGCGCTGTACTCGATGCTGCTGACGATCTCGCTGTAGAAGGGGTTGGTGAGCATCAGGCGGCTTCCGGGCTCGGTCTGGGGGATCACGACGCCGATCAGCTTCGAGTTCTTCATGGACAGCCCGCGCGCATTGAGGTCCGGGACGTAGTCGAGCTTCTGGATCGCGGCCTTGACGCGGTCGCGCGTCTCCTCGCTGATGCTCTCCTTGCCGTTGAGCACGTAGGAGATCGTGGCGACCGAGACGTTCGCCTCTTTCGCGACGTCGCGGATGGTCGGTCTCTTGAGTCTGTCTGCCGACATCGCCGCTCTCCTTCGTTCCCGCCAGGGGTCGTATGGACCGACTCGGGAACTTAACCGGTTAATCTACAATCGCAGGGTATCACGCAGGAGGAGATGGTGTCAACCCCCGATTCATATTATGTAACCTAATTGTGCAAACCGTATGGGATGTATTCGAGGCAATATGTCCATAAGGAAGACACTTCCAAGAGGCACTGCGACTTAACCGGTACATTCGCTAGAATCGTCTAGACCTTCTGCAATGGAAGGTGAAACGGACGGTTCGTGCTGCCGCTCTGCTTGACTTGCGTGCGTGATACAATGAAACAGACAGGCGATGAAGGAAGGTGAAACGTATTGGAGCAGCGGATACAGGACGAGCTGAAGATGCTCACGAAGATCATCATCAAGACCGTCCCGGTACGGCGCATCCTATTATTCGGATCCTATGCGCGAAACGAGCAGCGCACGGATTCCGACCTTGATATCTTCGTCGTCATGCCGACGGATACGGAAATCCGCGAAATCGATGCGATGATTCTGATCCGCAGGGCGATCCGCGACTGGAAAAGCATGCCGGTCGACATCGTCGTCAGCAAGGAGAACCGATTCAATCTGCGCATCGCGACCCATGCATTCGAGCAGGAAGTCGCGCGGGAAGGAATGGTGCTGTATGGATGAGATCGAACATGCGAAGGAATGGCAGAGGTTCGCGGATATGGACCTGGATAGTGCGGTCCACCTTTCGAACATGCGTCCTGCACCCATAGAGGTCATCTGCTACCATTGCCAGCAATCAGCCGAGAAGAATCTCAAGGGGTATCTGATTCTGAAGGGCATTCTACCACCCAGGATTCATGACCTCGACGAATTGCGGAAGATGTGCTTGAAACATTCTGCGGCGTTCGAGGATATTGCGGACACATGCTCGGACCTGACGGCGTACGGCATTCAACAGAGATATCCATTAGGGCCGGTTCTCGAGGAACAGGATATGAAGAAATCATTGAAGAGTGCTCGAACGGTCCGCGACTTCATCCTGTCCCTTGCACCGGACCTGAAGCCCACATGATCTGCCATCACGAAAAAAGAGCGCACCCTCAGGATGCGCTCTCTTTCTGTGCGAAGGCCTCGAGTCCCTCTACTTCCCGAAGAACTTCGCTCCGGCCTTCATGAGGTTGTCGTAGCCGAGGGACAGGCCCTGCTTGACCTTGTCCTCGGCCCCTTCGTAACGCGGGTCCTCGTGCTCGATGCTGACGAAGCCGTCGTAGCCGACGTCATGCAGCGCGCCCAGGAATCCTGCCCAGTCGCCTTCGCCTTCTCCGGGCAAGCGGGGGCTGAAGAATCCCTCCTCGTCATGCCCTCCACGGAACTGCCGGTCGAAGACGCCATAGCGGGCGAGCTTCTCGCGGGAAACGATCCCGTCCTTGGCGTGGACGTGGAAGATGCGGTCCTTGAATTCCGGGATGACGGCCATGTAGTCGATGAGCAGGTAGATCATGTGGGAGGGGTCGAGGTTGAGGCCGAAGTTCTTCGCGGGTACGCGGCGGAACATCTCGGTCCACAGTTCAGGGGTGAAGGAGATCGTGCCGGGCTCGTTGGGCTTCTGCCAGCCGACCATGGGGCAGTTCTCGATCATGAGCTTGATTCCCCGGTCCTCTGCATACTTCGCGAGGCCCGTGAACACCACTTCGAACTCGGGAAAGTTGTCGGCGACGCTCTTGTCGATGTTGCGTCCCACGAAGGTGCCGACCTTGTCGACGCCCAGCAGGACGGCCGCGTCGATGACCTTGCGGAC
>CAXNDY010000008.1:0-11766 GCA_964201095.1 Saccharofermentanales bacterium | reverse complement strand
AGCAGCTTCGAGAAGGGTGCGCTGATACCGTACAGAACGGCGGCGAGCAGAGCCAGAGCGGCCGAGCCGAGGATGCGGGTGCCCTTCATCGTGCAAAGGCACGGAAGGGGTTGTCGACCGTCATCATGTGGATGGTTTCCTCTGCAACTCCGGCAAGGCGGAGTTTCGGCAGGAACACGTCGACGAGATGGGTGTAGGGCTTCGGAATTCCTCCGCCGGGAATGGCTGGATCGTACCAGCCTCTATCCTGGCTGATCAGGACCTGTCCGGCGAATCCGCGCCCTACCATCCACACGACCCGATCCAGACAGATCGCGTCCTGTTCTGGACTCCCGATGCTGTCGTACTCGATCCAGGCACCCCGTTCCGCCATTTCGAGGTTGAGCTCGAATTCGGGTTCGGCCTGGGCGTGGATCCAGAGGAATCGCTCGGGCGAATAGCCGACTCTCTCGATCCGATCGAGCTGTTCTCGAACGACGGAACCCTTGACCGTGTGGCTGCCGATCAGCGCCTGGGTCCGGATTCCCGCCTGTGCCGCCGATCGAAGGACTTTGGCTTCGTTCTCCGTCATCCCTTCGTCGCCTGCACTCAATTTGATCCACGCCGCCTGGACGCCGCTGGCCTCGATCTCACCGGTCAGCTCGCCCAACATCCAGTCGGACAGCGCTTCCGGGCTCGATTGGACGACCCATTCCGGCATCCAGGGCTCCCGATAGACTCCCGTAGGCACGACCAGGGGGAATCCGGAGGCTTCGGAGACCGCCCGCAGAAGGTCCGCACGACGGCCCACCCCGATGGGCGAGCATTCCACGATCGCGAAGACTCCGCCCAGTCTCGCGCGTTCCAATTCAGGCTTCATGAGCCCGACGACATCTTCGACGCGGGCGGTGGCGTAACCTTGCTCCCTCCAGTTCCGCAGGTCGACGAAAACATGCTCGTGTGGGAGTATCAAGCCGGAATCTTCTTGTCGGACGAGCCCAAGGGTCGTGATAAGATGTTTCATGGGAGGTCCTCCATCAACCTGACCATCGATGAATCGATTCCTTCTCGAGCATAGCGCAGCAGCCGTCCTTCGTCCACGGATGCATGGGAGGAAAAGGATGAATATCGACGATAACCACACGATCGAGCCACTGTGGGTCCTTTCGGAAGCCCTGCGCTTCATGCGCGACGAATACGTACTGGATGAAGTGAGCGACGGAAAAGGGGAACTCAAGTTCCGCAGGGCCGGAAAGACCGTGCTGACCCTGTACCCCCGCGAGGAGTGCGTCGACTTCCTGGTGATCTTCGGCAAGGAGGAACGTGCGCGCTTCGAGGTCCTACGGGACGAGTTCCAGCCGAGAACGCAGAAGATCTACGACGACAGCAAGACCTTTCATGACGGGAAGTGGATGCATATCCTGGTTTCCGACGGCATCATGCTGGAAGAGGTGAAGCGGTTGATCCACATCAAGAAGAAACCCAACCGCAGGACCCGTCCTTCGACGCGCTTGCAGTCCTCGTGATTGGGTCGATTTTTATAATATGTGCACGATTTACGGATGCCGTTTCCCGAAGGTTCGGGCTATACTTGGCTTGATTCCCCATTCAGCGGGGTCGAGACGAGTCATAGGAGGACGGTATGAAGCGGTTCCGGCCAATCCTGATCCTGGTCACCCTTTCCCTGGTGTTCAGTCTGGCGGCCTGCGGGTCCGGGGGCACGACGACCCAGGACGTCGTCGAGGCGGATGCCAAGGCGGGCGACCTCGTGACCTACGGCAGGACCGAACAGGACGACAACCGGGCCGACGGGAAGGAGCCGATCGTCTGGCGCGTGCTGGAAGTCCGGGATGGACAGGCGCTTCTGCTTTCGGACAAGAATCTGGACGCGAAGGCGTACAATACGTCCGAATCGAACTTGACCTGGGCGACGAGCACGCTCCGCGCCTGGCTGAACAAGGATTTCCTGAACGATGCGTTCACCAAAACGGAAGCTTCGGCCATCGTGCAGACGACCCTCGAGAATCCCGACAACCCGACCTATGGCACGTCGGGAGGAGATGCGACGATCGATCGGGTCTTCCTTCTCAGCATCGAGGATGCCAGGAACTATTTCACGACAGATGAGTCCCGCGTCAGCCTGAACACGGTCTACGCCATCGAACAGGGGGCGGACGACATCGCCGGCGCCGGCTGGTGGTGGCTTCGTACGCCGGGTCTTTACCGGTCGGCCGCGTGCGTCAGCCGCGACGGCTCCGTCTTCGAGGGCGGCCGAGCCACGAACGACGATCGCAGCGCCATCCGTCCCGCGATGTGGGTGAAGATGGCGGCTTGAACCTGAAGCCTGGAACTTTCGTTCGAGCGGCATCGTACAAAGCGACAGAAGCCTCTCAACAGAGGGGATACGCACTCGGAGGAAACCAAGATGAACAAGAAACTGCGCCTCGCTCTCCTGTCCGGTCTTACGATGCTTTTCGTTCTGTCCCTGTCCTTCGTTCCGGTCTTCGCGGAAGAAGTAGCGCCCCCCATCGACCCGGACCCGATCCTGGTCACGATGGACAACGGCACGGTCGACGCCCCGGATGCTTCGGGCGCGGCGGATTCCGGCGTGGTTCCGGGTTCCGAGGGGAGCACGGACCCCGTCCCTGCCGAGGATGATATCAAGGTCGACCCGATCGCAGATGACGGCACGGTGAACGTCCTGGACGACGGCATCCGCACGCTGACCGGTACCGACGCCACGGGCGGAACCGATGAATCGCTGGATGACCCGCTGCTCGGCGTCGAAGCCTATCAGACCCTGGGCGGCGTCAATTCCGCGACGACCCCCTGGCTCCTGATCGCCGGAGTGGCGCTCGCCGGACTCGCCATCGGGTTCGGAGCCGGCTTCATGGCACGTCGCCCGAAGAAGGTCACGACGGTCTGACCTGCAGGAATCGCAACGTTCTGATGAAAAGGGCTTCCGGGAGATGACCGGGGGCCTTTTTCCTTTGTCCTCCGTCCGGTACCGCATCCCATTCAGGGTTCGTTCAGGGTCGAGGGTTCATCCTAGGGTCAAGCGGGCGATTGGCCTCGAAAAAACGAGGGGTCGGCCGGCTCGTCTCCGTACTCGCATGTCGGTCCCTGGACCGACGATCACAGGAGGATTGTGATGAGAAGAACCCTGAACCGGCTCCTGGCACTCGTGACCATCACGGTGATGATGTTCAGCATGCTTCCCATGTCGTCCACGGCCATGGCGATAGCTTGGACGACCCACACGGTCACGGCATGGTCGAACTTCGGCAGCGCGGGCGGCAATGTCTGGGAAGTGGGGAGATATCCGGTGAGCGGCGGCACGATCGTGCTACCCGCGATCGCGGACGCAGGGGGGACCGTGATCACGATCCCGGCCAACGTCATCGGCCTCACGATCAAGGGGGGCGGCACGGCGGTCATCAATTGTTCGATCGCGCTGGCCAGCGGCCGCAGCAGCTCGATTGCCCTGACGATCGAGAACCTGGACCTGACGGCGGGTCTGAACCAGTCCGGCATCGACTTCACCAATGCGGGCGGATTCGGTGCGGACCTCCAGTTCAAGGGTACCAATACGGTGAAGGCCGGAACGGGAACGGGCGCCGGCATCTGCATCCCCAAGAACATCGCGGTGAGCCTCAATGAAGCGACGGCGAACTCGGGCGCCATCCTGAACGCCTCCGGCGGTGTCGGCGAAGCGGGGACGGCGTCCTTCACGGGTGCCGGCATCGGAAGTCCGAAGTTCATCGAATGCGGTTACGTCGACATCGTCGGCGGCATCATCAATGCCACCGCCTATGAAGGCAGCGCGGCGATCGGCGGCGGCAGAGGCAGCGGTGGCGACACGGGCGGCGCGGGCACGGTCTCCATCCAGGGCGGTACGATCACCGCGACCGGTGGCGACTACGGCGCTGGCATCGGCGGCGGATGGGCCGGAAAAGGCGGCATCGTCACCATTTCAGGCGGAACGGTCACGGCGACCGGCGGCGATTCCGCGCAGGGCATCGGCCCGGGCGCCGGTGGACAGAGCAACGCCGTGACGATCTCGGGCGGCACCATCACCGCGATCGGGGGAAGCGACGGCGCAGGAATCAGCGCCGGATATGAAGGCACGATCGACATCTCCGGCGGCACGATCACGGCGACCGGAGCCAGCTCGGGTGCGGGCATCGGGGGTAGCCGGAAGACGGGTGGCGGCACGATCACCATCAGCGACGGCACAATCCTCGCGACGGGCGGCTATGGAGCAGCCGGCATCGGCGGTGGATACGGGGAGGACTACGGATACTACAACGCCGGGGGCGCGGGCGAGATCTCGATCAGCGGCGGTACCATCGTCGCGTACGGCGGCGGGTATGCGGCGGGCATCGGAAACGGATGGTGCGTCTCGGGCCATGGCGGCAACATCGTCATCACGGGCTCGACCAGCATCCTGGCGGTCCGAGGGACGTCCGCTTCCGACTCCACCTGGGACGACATCGGGCGAGGCAAGGACGGCATCAATGACGCGGTCACCCTGACGGACGGCAACGAGAACGAACTGACCTATATCCGGTTCCATGTCGACACGGCCATCTCCGGCGCCACCATCACGGTCGGCGAAGGCGAGACCACCGAACTCACGACGAACGCGGACGGCGATGCCGCCTTCTATGTGCCGCGGGTCCCACCGGCCCTGCCCTACATCATCACCAAGAGCGGCTACAAGAACAGCAAGGGCACCGTGTCCCCCGACGTCGGAAGCATCACGAAGTACGTGACGATGGTCGAAGGCGTGTCCGACGTCACGGCGCCGTCGTTCGCGGCGGGCTATCCCAAGGCGACGGACGTCCTTGTGAAGGACTTCACCCTGACGGTCCAGTCGAACGAAGCCGGCAAAGCCTACTATCTGGTTCAGGATCATGCCGAGGGTGAACCGACGTCTGCAGAGATCATGGCGGCGAATTCCATCACCGTCACGTCCGCCGACATCGAATACTCGGTGTCGGTCACAGGGCTCTCGCCCGACACGAGCTATGACGTCTACGTCATGCTCGAGGACGCCGAACTGAACCTGAGCGTGCCCGAGGAACTGCTCGTGAAGACCGCGGAGGCGGACGAGAGCGCCCCAGCCTTCATCGCCACCTTCCCGCAGATCAAGTACATCACCGAGACCAAGGCCATGCTGATGGTCCAGGTGAGTGAAGACTGCCTGATGTACATCTGCCGCAAGCTCAGTGGCGAACCGGCTCCCGACGAGGAGTTCATGAGCGAAGGCAACTCCTACACCACCGAAATGTCGACGATCATCCCCTTCACGCTGGAAGACATGGATTCGGACACTTCGTACGACTACTACGTCATGCTGCAGGACGCGTCGGAGAACCGGAGCGACATCGTGAAGCTCCAGGTCACGACGCTGGCGGACAACAGCGGGATCATCACGTTCGACGATGAGGATCTGCTGAATGAATTGATCGACAGCAGCGTGGACGCGAACGACGACGAACGGATCAGCATGGAAGAGGCGGCCGACTGCACCGAGCTGTATCTGGACGACTGTTCCATCGACGACCTCGAAGGTCTGCAGTACTTCCACTATCTGGACTACATCGAACTCGAGGACAACGCCATCTCCGACATCGGAGCATTCGCGGAGATGCCGCTTCTGGAGACCCTGTATCTCGACGGCAACAAGATCACCGACGTTTCCGTCCTCGCGGGGTTGACGGAGCTGGGCACCATCGAGCTGGACGACAACCTCATCTCCGACATCTCCCCCCTGGTGGATCTGCCCCTGCTGGAGTACGTCTCGGTGGAACTCAACTGCCTCGACATCACCGAAGGCAGCGCGACCATGGACATCATCGAGGCCTGGGAAGCCGACTCCGTCGAAGTCTATTACGACCCGCAGCTGCTGGACCTGGATATCGACTACGACGTCGGTTCTCCGGAGATCACCGACATCACGAGCCAGGGCTTCACCCTGACGGTCGCCGGCGGAACCGGTACGACGGACGCGATCGAGTCCGACCTGGGCGACTTCGAATACTACACCGGCTACTATATCGTGGAGCATGACGCCGAAGAGGGCTACTTCACCGACGAAGACGCCTTCGACTGGGTGTGGTGGGACGGCGAATGGGAGGACCTGGCCTACAATGAGGACACCGAACGCTACGAGTACGTCTTCGATATCGGCGAGCTCGACCCGGAAACCGAATACGACGTCTACACGCTCATCGAAGTCAAGGACGACAACACGGACCATAGTTACGTATCGGTCGTCAAGAGGGTCTCCGCCACGACCGCGGAGGCACCCATGGTCGATTTCGCTCCGGACTCCCCCGCGATCACCGATGTCACGGACGAAGGCTTCACCCTCACGATCACCGGCGGAGACGGCACGAAGGCCACGCTGGACGACATGGACTATCTGGAACCCTGGATCTCGTACTACATCGTGGCGCATGACGACGAAGCCGGATATCTGACCGATGAAGAGGCGGAATCGGAACTGTGGGACGGCACCTGGGTCGACTCGGAAGACGGCCGCTATTTGGAGAGCGGTCTCTATGAGTTGGAGCTCCTCATCGAGGGACTCGACCCGGGTACCGAGTACGACGTCTATATGTACATCGATTGCTATGGCGAAGACGACAACATCAACTATCTCTCGGACTACGTGAGGCTTTCCGTCACGACCCATGAAGTCGACTATGCACCGGACTCCCCCGCGATCACCGACATCACGACCGACGGCTTCACCCTGACGGTCACCGGCGGAGAGGGTACGAATTCCGTTCGGGAAGCCATCGACGATATGATTCCCTACCTTCTGTACTACATCGTGAAGCATGACGATGAAGTCGGATATCTTACCGATGAGGACGCCGCAGCCCTTTTGGTGGACGACGGCATATTGCCCGACCCGGAGGACTTCTACACGAACGATGACGGGAATCTCGAAATCGTGGTCGGCGTCGAGGGACTCGACCCTGATACCGAATACGACATCTATATGTTCCTCGATATCTTCGACAATGGAAAGAGCCTCGACCACATCTCGGATATCGCAAGGCTCACGTTCACGACCGCTGCACCTGATGGAGACCTCGGCACCCTCGACGCCGAGGAAGGCGAAGGGAACCTCGAAGGCTCCGTCGAGGGCGTGGAGGGAACGACGTTCGACCCCGATACCGAATTCATCATCGAGAAGGTCACCGCGGAAGTGAGCGAGTCGGATACCGCCGGCTTCAACACCGGCGTCGGCCTGCTCGTGTCGGGGAAAGCGATCAGCGAGATCTACTCGATCCGACTGATGCTGGACGGCGACCCCGTGCAGCCAGCCGGTCCGGTCAAGGTCCGGATCAAGCTGACGGCCGAGCAGATCGCGCTGGGTGGACTGGAGATCGTCTATATCGACGACCTAGGCGTGGTCACCCTCATCCCGAGTACGATCGAAGACGGCTACATCGTGTTCACGACGGACCACTTCAGCTACTACGGTCTGATAGCGTTCGACAATCCCCAGACAGGCGACGCGGGAGCCGCGATTCCGATGCTGGCCCTCTTCGTCGCGGTCGGTACGCTGATGCTGGCACGCCGGCGTCGTGCAGCCCGATCCGTCTAGCGCGGAGTTCGACAAAACCCTTGGAAGAGCCCGGGACCTGAAGAGGTTCCGGGCTCTTCTCCTGTCGCGGCGTGGACATGCAGCCGGCAGGCCGAGGTGCTAGAATGCCAGAAGACCCTAGATGGGCAGCCGGACAGGAAGGCGGGTTCATACGAATGCTGAAGAGACTGCTGGACAGCGATTTCAAGGATATCCATTTTCTGGATGGCGAGAAGCCGGTGATCGGCTACCGCTTCGGTGCGACGGTCTACGAGGAGACCTTCGACGAGGGCCGTTTCGTCTCCGCAGGCTGGAATACCGCCGGGTACACCCAGAACGTGATGGAGAACGACCCCAGGCGACTGCCGTACGAAGTCTTCGCGGAGCCGCAGTCGTTCGACGTCGAGATCGATGGGCGATCCCTGGCCTTCGACTGGCAGTTCGAAGGGTTCGCGAAGCGCGAGGAGAAGGAGGAGTCGAACGGCCGTTCGCTTCTCCACGGCATCGTCACATTGCGGAGCCGGATCCTGCCGCTGGTCGTGGAGGTCCACACGATTCTGGATGGGACTTCGATCCTGACGCGCTACATCTCCTTGACCAACCAGTCTGCCGCACCAATGAACGTCAGCGCCCTGGCTCCGATGTGCGGCGGGTTGGAAGTCGTCCCGGCCTGGAGCGAATACCAGGAGGGAACCCCGGATCCGGAACGGCTCTATTCGCTGGGCTACATGGAATCCTCCTCGTGGGGACAGGAGGGGCTGTTCCGCTGGCACCCGCTGCCGAACGCCGGGTTCGACATCTTCGGACGGTACCGCCGCGACCGCTACCGCCAGCCCATGTTCATGCTGAGGAACCACGCGCTCGGTAGCTTCTTCACCGCGCAGCTGGGCTGGTCGGGCGGCTTCGCCTTCCATTTCGACCTGTGCACGGACGCCGTGGACAAAGGGGCGAGTCTGTATTTCAAGGTGGCGCTGGATTCGCCCAAGCCCATGCTGGTCCTTGCCCCCGGCGAAAGCTACCGCAGCCCGTCGGTGCACATCGGGTGCCTCCAGGGCGACCTCGACGACGCCGTCCACGCGATGCATACCCATATCCGGGCGAGCGTGTTCACCCTACCGGACGCCCGGGGCCGGAAAGGCTGGATCGAAGCGGGCGTGGGACCCGAGCGGATCATGGATTCCGCCGCCATCGCGCACATCGCCGACACGGCGGCGGCCGTCGGTGCCGAAGCGGTCATCATCGATGCCGGCTGGTACTGCCCTCCCGGCACGGAAGGCTCCGAATGGCATCGAAGGTCCGGGGACTGGTTCGCCGACCCGGTTAAGCATCCGGACGATTTCAAGAAGGTCCGTGAACCCATCCACGAGCGCGGGATGCTGTTCGGTCTCTGGCTGGACGCCGAGCGCATCGGCTCCCTGTCGCGGATCTTCGCCGAGCATCCGGACTGGGTGGCGAGGCGCTATGTCACCGGCGCGAAGACGTCCATGCTGGACATGACGATGCCCGAGGTGGCCGAATGGGTGGAGCAACAGATCGGCCGGCTGGTCGACGCATATGGAATCGACCTGTTCCGGCTGGACTACAACATCCTGAGCGGCGAGACGTTCCTGAAGATCCGGAGAGGCGGCATCGACGAATGCGGCACGATCCGCTACGACGAGGCCGTGAACCGGATGTACCGGAACCTTCGCTTGAAGTACCCGGACGTGGTGTTCGAGAACTGCGCCAGCGGGGGAGCCCGCGCCGACCTCGGGTTCATGCGGAACTTCACGCACACCTGGGTCTCCGACTGGCAGATCGCGCCGAGGTCCTTCGCCATCACGAACGGGATGACCATGGTCCTTCCACCCGAATCCGTCGACCGGCTCGTCAGCGGAATGGGGTGCCACACAAGGGCTTCGCTGGATTTCCAGGTCCGGCACACGCTGTTCGGGCGGCCTTCCACGAACACCTACAACGCGCTCGGCAGCGCTTTCCACCCGGACCAGATCGCCTTCGTGCGGCATTCGTTCGTCGACATCTACCGCGATTTCGTGCGGACTTTCGTGGAGGATTCCAGGACGTACCACCACACCCCCGAGTGCTGGAGGACGCAGCCCACGGGGGTCGGCATCCTGGAGCGCGCGAGCGCCGATGGCACGAAGGGGATGGTCGGCGTCTTCCACCTCTCCGGGGTCGGGAACGAAGCCACGGTCGTCCATCCACGCGGGCTCGACATGTCGAGGACGTACGCGGTGACCTTCGACAATTCCGGAGCGACTGTTCACGTGTCCGGCTATGAGCTGGTCCACGAAGGCATCCGCGTCCGGCTGGACGGGGCCCTGACCAGCGAGCTGATCCTCTATGCCGCGGTGGAACCCGACCCGACGCACTAGGACCGCTGACGTAGCGCCTCATAGAAGACGACCGTCGCCGCGCAGGCCACGTTCAGCGAGGAGGCGGAGGCCTCCGCACCCATCGGGATGGTCGCGAGGACGTCGCAGGCATCCTTGTACGCTTTGCTCAGGCCGTCCGTCTCATTTCCGATCAGGATCAGGGTCGGGCGAGTGAAATCGACCAAGGAGATCGGCGTCGCCTCGTGCGCCGTCGTGCCGACCGTCTGGAAGCGAGGGTATTTCGCCTTCATGCCATCGAGGAATTCCTGGACGGCTTCGCTTTCCGCCACGCGCACCACCGGGACCTGGAAGAAGGAGCCCATGGACGCGACGACCACGGCCGGGTCGTAGGGGTCCACGGAGTGGCCCGTGAGGATCAGCGCCTCGACGCCCAGCGCGTCGCAGGAGCGGATCACGGTGCCGAGATTGCCATGGTTGGAGGGACGGTCGAAGAGCGCGAGAAATGGGTTCGCCGAAAATCGCAGCTGCGAGAGGTCGTCTTCCCGCATCCTCACGACGGCAAGGAGTTCCGAGGTGTCCTCCTTGCCGCTCAGTTCGGCCAGCAGGGAAGCCGGAAGCACGTGGTTCACCTCGGTCTCCACGACGGCCAGGAGGTCGCGCGCCCAGCGTGAAAGCTCCCTTTCATCCGTGTAGAGGAAGGAGACGATGGACCAGCCGTTGCGGACGGCTTGCGTGAGGTTCCGGACGCCTTCGACGAAGAATTCCTGATACCGGAACCGCTTGTTGCGGTTGGTCTTCAGGACTTCGAACTTCTGGAAGGCGGCGTTCCTGGTCTGGATCCTCTCGACCTTCATGCGGCTCACCCGTCGATCATTTCCGGATCCGGTCCGGTCCGTTTTTCAAAGTCGGCGTCATACCAGTATAATGGAATCCACAACGAGAATCGAGGCTGGAGAGGACGGAAGACGATGACCGAACCGTTTGAGATCCATGTCGCCACGCGGAGGGACCTGCCGTCCTGGATGCAGTTGGTCGAGCTTGTCCGTTGGGGATTCCCTGGTCTGGAAACCGAGGATGCGCTGAACGGTTACGTGGAGACCGTCGAGAAGAACATGGACCGGAACAGCGCCATCTGCGCCAAGGTGGGCGATCGCGTGGTCGGCGTGCTCCTCTTCTCGGAAAAGCAGAGCGTTCTCGGTTGCCTGGCTGTCCATCCCGACTTTCGGAAAATGGGGATTGCCACGGCAATGGTCGAGAGGATGCTCGCGCAACTCCCAGCGGATCGGGACGTGACGGTCACCACGTACCGGGAAGAGGACGGGAAGGGTCTCGCCTCGCGCGCATTCTACAGGAAGCTCGGATTCGTGGAAGGCGAGCTCTGCCATGAATTCGATTATCCGGAGCAGAGATTCGTCCTTCGGAAAGAAGCCCGCAAAGCATAGTTTCATCTTGACACGGCTTTTCCGAGTACTATACTGCAGGAGGAAAGAAGGTGCTTCGACATGGGTTTCAAGATGGGAATCGCTGGTTGTGGAGGCTTCGGGAACTGCTTCGTGCCGCTTTACAAGGCGCACCCGCTGGTGGACGAAGTCGTGATCGCGGATCTGATCCCCGAGCGCGTCGCGGACTTCTCGAAGAAATACGGCGTCCAGCGCACCTGCGACAGTCTGGATGAACTGCTCAAGACGGACATCGACGCCGTCGCCATCATCACCCAGCGCCAACTCCACGGCCCCATGGTCATCCAGGCGTTGAAGGCCGGGAAGCACGTCTACAGTGCCGTTCCCATGGCGATCGACCTGGCGGACGTCCAGGAGATCCTGCGCCTCGTCAAGGAGACGGGCC
>CAXNDY010000007.1:0-11987 GCA_964201095.1 Saccharofermentanales bacterium | reverse complement strand
ACGGCCACGGCGGTGGGTTCCTCTGGGCTGTCCATCGGCATCCGCCGGGAACAGGGAACGGATGCGCTGGCCGATGCGTCCTCGGAAGCCATGGGGGAAACCGCGGAGACACCGGTGGAAACCGCGGAACCCACGGAGGAGATCGCCGCCTTCTGGCTGGCCGCCGCGCTGCATGGGCGGTACCCCGCCGTCGTCGTCGAAGGGATCGCCAGCCAACCTCTGGCCCAGGCCACGTATCTCTTCGGGCTGGCTCCGGACCCGGCCGGCTGGCCGCAGGTGCGCCAGCTCCTGAACCAGGGTCTGGAGGCCGTGGATTTCCGCAAGCAGCCCGTGTACTTTCCTTTGGAAAAGCTACAGGACCCGGCCTACCAGCGGGACCTGGCCGCTCTGCGATTCTGCCCGCCCCTGTCTTTCCTCCGCCAGAGCTACCGCCGAAGACTGATCCACCACGACCCTGCGAAATGGCAGGCTGCGCTGCGGAAGCACCTTCAGGAGGCCGCGCACGACCCCGAACCGACGGACGATGGAAAGGAGGTTCCATGAATGGCGAGTTACAAGAAGCCCTGCATGCACTGTGGAAAGCTGGTGGATATGGACGCCAAGGTCTGCCCGGGTTGCGGAAGCCGCAGCCCGCTGGCCAACCGCTGCCCGTCCTGCAGTAAGGAAGTGCAGCTCCAGGACGCCGTCTGCAGCGACTGCAGCCGGTCGCTGCGGGTCGATTGCCCTCATTGCCATCAGCAGACCCGGACGGGCGAACGCTGCGACAAGTGCGGCAGGTCCCTGCTGATCGTGTGCCAGAATCCCCGCTGCGGGGACCTGCAGTTCTTCGACCTTCCCCGCTGCCATTCCTGCGGCAAGAAACTCGAACCGGGAAAGTTCAGATAGCGTAGAGAGACGACCAACAAGAAAGACGGAGGACACATCGATGTTGAAGGCATTCACCCGCAACTATGAAGACAACAGCACGGAAGCCGGGTTTCAATTCACTTTCTATTGCGACATCTGCCATGACGGGTACAAGTCGAGCTTCGTCGAGTCCGCTTCGCACAAGAAGGGCGGGCTGCTGCGCGGCATCACGCGCGGGGTCTCCATCGGCGCTTCGCTGCTGGGCCAGCACAGCCTCGGAAGCAACCTCGAGCGCGGCGCGGACGTCCTCGGCGAGCGGTTCAACGGCATGAGCCCCGACTGGCAGAAGGAGCACGAGAACACCTTCGGCCAGGCCCAGAACGAAGCCGAAGGGCACTTCCACCGCTGCCAGTCCTGCCGTCTGTGGGTCTGCGACGCCGACTTCAACGAAGAGGAAGAACTCTGCGTGACGTGCGCTCCCCGCATGAACGTGGCCGTCACGGCCGCCCGCTCGAAGAAGATGGTCGAGGACATCGAGGAGAAGGCCAGCCAGACCCAGGTGTTCAAGGGGGAGATCGAGAAGAAGAGCATCATCTGTCCCGAGTGCGGCAAGCCGTCCTCGCAGGGCAAGTTCTGCAACAACTGCGGCGCCAACATGGAACTGGCGAAGTGCCCCACCTGCGGCGCGGCGCTGGCCCCCACCATGCGCTTCTGCGGAGAGTGCGGCGCTCCTAGGCAAGCCGCAGCGAAGCCCGCCGGCACCTGCCCGGCCTGCCAGTTCGAGAACGCGCCGGGGACGAAGTTCTGTGGCAACTGCGGAGGGAAACTGTAGGGAATCCGGTCAGTACCAGATCCAACCGAACAGCAGGATCAGGATGACCCACTGCCACCACGCATAGGACACGCCGACCGTGAAGGTCGCGAAGACGAATCCATCCTCCGTCGCGGCCGTGACGACCGCGGACCCGCGCCCGGTGCTCTTCAGGTTTCCGTTCGCATCGACGGCCACGACACCTTCGTCGGAGGAGCGCCAGGTGATGGCGGTCGTGGGAGCGCCTTCGGGAAGCAGGTCCGCCATCGGCCGGGAGGTCTTGTAGGTCATTTCCAGACTTTCCTGATAGGTCAGTCTCGGGTTCATCTCCTCCTGCAGCAGCACGCCATCGACGGTGCAGAAGATGCCGCTGGATCCGTCTTCCGTGTAGCTCGCGGGCTGGATCGTCGTCCACGGACCCGGCGTGTGGGCCTGCGGCGTGAAGTCGTCGGTGTAGGCATACCCGCAGATGCCGCATGTATAGGTCGTAAACCCGAACGCCGTGCAGGTGGGCGGCGTGACGACCCGTGCGTATACCGGTTCGGCATCCTTTTCGGGCAGCAGGACCTTGTCGAACCTCGCGGAAGCATGGCTTTCGAACGAGACCACGGTGTTTCGGGTCACGAGCCGGGTGTCACTGGTCGGGATCTCCCCGTAGACCGCGTAGCAGTAGCCGCGGGGGTCGGGGTTGTCTTCGTAGTAGTACTCCACGGCGGACACCGTGCAGTCCACGATGCGGAACACCGCCGGGTCCCTGTGCACGCTCTTGTGGAACATCCCGACGATGCCGCCGGTGTGCATGTAGCCCGTCAGGGACGCGTAGCCGGTGGTCTTCACCGTGTCGCGGTCGAGATCGGCCTGCCCGCAGGCGAGCAAGCCCCCCATGAAGGCCTCGCAGCGCTCGTCGGGGTTCGTGTCCACGAGCACCGTTTCCACGTCGGTCGAGCAGTCCGCGATGGAGCCCGTGCCCGCCGCGAAGCCGACGAGGCCGCCGGCGCCGAACATCTTCTTCGACGACGTGACGGTGATTCTCCCACTGACGCTGCAGCCGCTGATGCGCGTGTTGTCGGCCAGTCCGACCAGGCCTCCGGCGAAGACGTACCGGTCCGCCGAGATCCGGATATCCACGTTCAGGAGGTGGAGGTCTTTGATTTCGGCACCCTTCGTCCACGAGAACAGGCCCGCCAAATCGGTTTCATAGGGCTCGTGGTTTCCGTCGATGGTCGTGTGGGGTGTCGTATTGGTTTCCCGGACGGTCAGGTTGTAGATCGTGTGCCCGTTGCCGTCCAGGGTGCCCGTGAGTTCGAGAGGGGTCCAGAGTGCCTCCCGCATGTCGATGTCGGTTGCGAGGATGTAGTCGGCCGCAGGGTCCTGCGAGATGGCCCGGAGCTCCTCGGCGTCGTGGATCTCGATGAATCCACGCGCGTCGGTCGTCGTGGCGCCGACCCGCCCGGAATCGACCCGCTCCGGAGACAGAGCGACCGGAAAGCAGCAGAGCACGAGACAAAGTGCGAGGGAAAGGGTTCTCTTCGCCATGGTTTCCTTTCCAGCCCCGGACTTCTTCTGGGACCCACGTTCAGATGATACCCCAAAGAACGTCGGTCATCAAAGCGCCGATGCCGTACAATAGGGGTGGCACTGCAGCGCGATTCCATCCGAAAGGAGCCGTGATCCGGAGATGGCACTGTTGACCGCCCTTGGTCTTTCCATTCCCGCCGGTCTGAACGCCTACATCCCCCTCCTGGTGGTCGCCTTGTCGCAGCGATTCGGCTGGCTCCAGCTTCGCCAGCCGTTCGACGTGCTGGGCGAGTGGTGGATGATCGTGCTCCTCGTGGTCCTGCTCGTCGTCGAGATCGTCGCGGACAAGGTCCCCGCCGTCGACAGCGTCAACGACGTCCTGCAGACCTTCATCCGCCCGGCCGCCGGCGGCATCCTGGCGGTCGCGGCCTCCGGGAACGCCTCCGAGATCAGTCCATGGCTGCTCATGCTCGCCGGCGTGCTGCTCGCGGGCGGCGTGCATGTCGCCAAGGCGACCGTGCGACCCGCCGTCAACGTCACGACGGGCGGCCTGGGGGCCCCGGTCGTCAGCACGGTCGAGGACGTCGGAGCCGGTGCGATGTCGGTCGTGGCTGTCGCGGCCCCGGCGTTCGTCCTGGTTTTCCTTGCCGGTGGCATCTGGCTCTTCTGGCGCCTGTGGAGGCGTCGCAAGGCCCGACCCCGTCGGCGCTGACCGGCGCCGGACCCTTCCGTCGCCGGACCCTTCCGTCGCCCTGCTTGATGGCAGCCCTTCCATTGGAGTACTCTGAAGGTGCCCTTGCCCCGTCGGATCTGCCGTTCTGGAGAAGGAGGAACCGTCATGACCACGAGCATCCGCAAGACCCCCTGGACCCGCCGCACCCTCACCCGCTCCGTCGCCTGGGTCAGTCTTCTTCTCTTCGCCGTAGCCCTCGCCGCATTCGCACTCCCACCGGCCGGCGTCGCCTCCGAATCCCCCGGAAGCAGCGCGCTGTGGATCACGCTCGTCCCGAAGATCACCTTCAGTCCTCCGCACATCACCCTCGTTCCCCTCGACTCCCTGAAACCGGTCACCATCCCCGACCCCGTCCTCAGTCAGGTCCTCCACGACCTGTGCGGCGTGCCCATGACGAATTCCGTCACACGCGGCCAGCTCAACGCCCTGACCGCGGACCTCGACCTCACGGGCCTCGGCGTCAAGGACCTCGAGGGAGTCCAGTACTGCCGGCAGATCCCCGCCCTGATCGCCTCGAAGAACGAGATTGCCCACATCCCGGCCCTGACTCTCATGACAGGGCTGCAGCTGCTGCAGCTCGACGACTGCGGTCTCACCGAGGTGCCGCCCCAGGTCCAGGACCTCCCGAACCTCGTGGTCCTGCGGATGAGCCACAACCAGCTGACCGTTCTCCCCGACTTCCTGGCCGGAATCGACACCCTGTATGCCCTCATCGTCGACGACAACCAGATCCGGGAGATTCCGACCGCCTTCGCTTCGAGCGCCCTCTTCACCCTCAATGCCGATTTCAACCGTCTGACGACCCTCCCCGACTCGGTCCTCGGAACGGTGGGCCTGTCGAACGTCCTCGTCGCCGGCAACCGCCTGACGCACGTGCCGGCTTCCATGTCCGGCAAGGACTGGGAAGTGCTCGATTTCGAGTTCAACTTCATCGACATGTCGGATGGCAGCGCCGACCACACGCTCCTCGACGGCCTCGTCGCCGGGTCGAAGAACTTCGCGCGCCAGTTGACGCCCATCGCCGACCTGGCCGCCGAACCTTCCTCCACCTCCATCCGGCTGAGCTGGACCGCCTGCCCCGCCTCCGTCCACGCGACCTGGTCGACCGTGGTCACCCGCTACTACGTCTATCTGAACGAGGGAGGAACGCTGACGGAACTGGCCACCCTCGACCCGAGCACGACGGAATTCGTCGAATCCGGACTGACCGCCTCCACCGAACGGACCTATACGGTCGGGGTCGAGTACCAGGTCACCGACCCGACCCTGAACGGCATCACCCGGCACTACGTGACGCTGAACACGGCCACGACCGCCGAAGTCACGCCGGCACCCTCCGGCGACGCCACCCCCACGCTCGACCCGCTGGCATCCCCCACCGTTACCCCGGACGCGACGGTCACACCTTCCCCTGACGACGGCAACGTCTCGCTACCGGTCTGGGTCCTGGTCGTCGGCGGCGTGCTGGGTGTCGCGATCCTTGCCGGTCTGGTCGTGCTGATCGTCATCCTGCGGGTCAAGAAGCCCTAGACCCCCCTCGGGGCAGGTCCGCTTGAGGCATTCCCCGACTTCGCATATACTGTCGAGGAGAAACCAAGGCCTCTCTTCCCCCAGTGATGAAGAGACGACGGTTGGAAGAGCGATGGATGTTTGAACTAGCGCCCCGGTCGCCTGCCCCACCCAAGCTGCAGACCGAAGCGGTCTGCCTCCATTATGGCGCCTTCCAGGCTCTGGACCACGTCACGATGGATATTCCGGCCCGTTCCATCACGGCCATCATCGGACCTTCCGGCTGCGGCAAGTCCACGCTGCTCCGTCTGTTCAACCGCATGAACGACCTGATTCCGGGGGTCCGCGTCGAAGGACGGGTCCTGATCGACGGGGAATCCCTGAACGACAGGGACACCGACGTCGTTGCCCTCCGCAAGCGGGTCGGCATGGTCTTCCAGAAGCCGAACCCCTTCCCGATGTCCATCTACGACAACATCGCCCTGGGTCCCCGGCGCCACGGACAGACGAAGGACTCGGAGTTGTCCGGCATCGTGGAGCGCAGCCTCCGCCAGGTCGCTCTATGGGATGAACTCAAGGACATGCTCAAGACCCCGGCCCAGGACCTCTCCGTCGGACAGCAGCAGCGTCTGTGCATCGCCCGCGCGCTCGCCGTGGAACCCGAAGTGATCCTCATGGACGAGTCGTGCAGCGCCCTGGACCCCGAGTCCACGCTGCGCGTCGAGGAGCTGATGCGCGACCTGGCCGAGGACTACACGATCCTGACGGTGACCCACAACATGGAACAGGCGGCCCGCGTCTCCGACATGTCCGCGGTCATGATGATGGGACCGGACCGCGCGGGCATCCTGGTCGAATTCGGCGCCACCGCCCAGATCTTCTCCAACCCGAAGGACAAGAGGACCGAAGACTACATCACGGGTCGATTCGGCTGAGGAAACCAGAAGAGGTGCACCCATGGAAATGAGAAGCGTCTACCACAAGAAGCTCAAGGTGATCCAGGACGACGTCCTCGTGATGGGCTGTCTGGTCGGCGAAGCCATCCAACTCTCGGTCGATGCCCTGACGAAACGCGACATGGAACTGGCACGCCGGATCATCGCCGGGGACCAGAAGATCAACCAGTTGCGCTTCGACATCGAGGAGAAGTGCATCCAGCTGATCGCCACGCAGCAGCCCATCGCCAACGACCTGCGCATGATCCTCGCCGTGCTCAACATCATCACCGAAGCCGAGCGCATCGGTGATTACGCCGTTGGGATCGCCAAGATCTCGATCATGATCGGCGATGAACCTCCCCTGAAGCCCCTCATCGACATCCCGCGCATGGCGGACCAGACCGTGGACATGCTTCGACGCAGTCTCGACGCCTTCATCGGCTGCGATGCCGAAGCCGCCACGAAGATCACCGCCGAGGACGACATCGTCGACGACCTCTACGACAAGGTCTTCCAGGAACTGCTGTCCTTCATGATGAGGGACCCCAGCACGGTCACGCGTGCGACCCGCCTGATCTGGGTGGCGCACGACCTCGAACGCAGCGCCGACCGGGTGACCAACATCTGCGAGCGCGTCGTCTTCGTCGTCACCGGCAAGATGGAGGAGATCTAGCATCGACAGGAAGCTTCACTCCTTGCCCGGCAGACCTCTCGGACGTGTCGGAACGCTCACCGGCGCGACGATGCTCGCTTTGTCCGTGTGCCTGCTGTCCGCCTGCGGCTCGATGCCCAAAGCCGGCGTCGTCGTCGCGGGCTCCACGTCCGTGCAGCCCTTCGCCGAAGTGCTGGCAGAGGAGTACATGATCCTCCACCCCGGCCTCTCCATCGACATCCAGGGCGGCGGTTCCTCGGCCGGCATCATGGCCGCGCAGTCCGCCACAGCCGACATCGGAATGTCCTCCCGCTCGCTCAACGACACCGAGAAGGGGCTGTGGTCCGTGGAGATCGCCCGGGACGGACTGGCCGTCGTCGTGCATCCGGGCAACCCGGTACTCGACCTCACCTATGAACAGGTCCGCGGCATCTACGCGGCCACGATCACCGACTGGAGCCAGCTTGGGGGTCCGGCGGCGAAGATCCACGTCATCACGCGCGAGGAGGGCTCCGGAACCCGGTCGGCCTTCGAATCCCTCGTGATGGCCAAGATCCGCATCACCCCGAAGGCCATCGTCCAGGACTCCAACGGCGCGGTCCGTCAACTGGTCGGGGATGACCCGAACGCCATCGGCTACATCTCCCTCGGCCTGGTGGACGCGAGCGTCCAGTCGGTCGAGCTCGAAGGCGTCGCAGCGACCCGGGAGAACGTGATCGATGCCACCTACGGCCTGTCCCGGCCGTTCCTGTTCGTGTGCGCCGCTCCCCCGACGGGGCAGGCCAAGGACTTCATCGACTTCGTCCTGTCCGCCGAAGGTCAGAAGATCCTGGCGACCGAGGGCCTGGTCCCCTCGGCGGAGGGTACGAACCCATGAAGAGCCGCATGGAGAGATTCACCGAACGCACGTTCCTGCTGATCGCCCTTTCCGCCCTTTCGGTGCTGGCGCTCATCACTGTCTTCATCCTCATCGAGGGGATTCCCATCATCGCCAAGGTCGGCTTCTTCCCGTTCGTCTTCGGCATGGAGTGGGCCCCAAGCCAGAACCTCTACGGCATCTTCCCCATGATCGTCGGCACCGTGGCGGTCACGCTAGGCGCCGCCATTCTCGGCGTCCCGGTCGCCATCTGCTGCAGCATCTTCCTGGCCGAGTTCGCCCCCGCTGCGGTGAGGAACGTCGTCCGACCCGCCATCCAGCTGCTCGCCGGCATCCCATCCGTGGTCTACGGCTTCTGGGGCCTGCTCTTCATCGTCCCCTTCATCCGCACGTATCTGGGAGGTCCGGGTCTCAGCATCCTGGCCGGGTCCGTCATCCTCGCCATCATGATCCTGCCGACCGTGATCAGCATCGCCGAGGTCTCCCTCCTGTCGCTGCCCCGACAGTACAAGGAAGGCGCCTTCGCCCTCGGACTGACGCATTGGCAGACCATCCGCACCGTCCTCCTCCCCGCCGCCCGGTCCGGCATCGTCGCCGCCGTCATTCTCGGCATCGGCCGCGCCGTCGGCGAGACCATGGCCGTCATCATGGTACTGGGCAACGCCGTCGCGATCCCTTCCTCCATTCTCGACCCCGCCCGGACGCTGACCACCAACATCGGCATCGAGATGGGCTACGCATCCGGCGACCACCAGCAGGCGCTCTTCGCCACCGGCATCGTCCTGCTCGCCATCATCATGCTGCTGAACGGCCTTGCCCAGTTCGCCACCCGGAAGAAGTGAGGTCGCCATGAAAGTCAACGCACGAACCTCGCAGATCATCGCAAAGGTCCTGATCTGGACGGCTGCCGTTCTGGTCATCGTGATCCTGCTGGCCATCATCCTCTTCATCCTGATCAAGGGCCTTCCCGTCATCGACTGGCAGTTCCTGACCCAGATCCCCCGCAACATGGGCCGCGATGGCGGCATCTCCTCGTCCATCGTCGGCACGCTGCTCGTCACCGCCGTCGCCATCCTCGTCGCCACCCCCTTCGGCGTCGGAACGGCCTTCTACCTGACCGAATACACCCGCGAGAGCCGGATGACCCGCATCATCCGCTTCAGCGCAGAGTCCCTGTCCGGCATCCCCTCGATCGTCTTCGGGTTGTTCGGCTTCATCTTCTTCGTCATGTACCTCGGAATGGGCTGGTCCATCCTATCCGGCGGACTCACCATGGCCGTCATGATCCTACCGACCATCATCCGCACTTCCGAGGAGGCGATCCGCACCGTCCCGGCACAGTACCGTGACGTGAGTTTCTCCCTGGGCAGCACCAAGTGGCAGACGATCACCCGGTCGGTCTTCCCCTCCGCACTCCCCGGGATCGCCATCGGCATCATCCTGAGCATCGGCCGCTGCGTCGCCGAGACCGCCGCCGTGATCCTGACGGCCGGATCGGCCCTGCGCATGCCCACGTCCCTCTTCTCGCCGGCGCGGACCATGGCCGTGCATTTCTACATCATGGCGCGGGAGGGCATCTCGATCGAGAAGGCCTACGGTACCGCGGCCCTTCTGATCCTCCTGATCCTCCTCATCAACGTGGCGGCGAACATGCTGGTCAATCGATTCGTGGCCAAGGGCCGGTAAGAGGGACATGATGATGCAACCCCCCAAGATCGACATCCGCGGACTCAGCTTCTTCTATGGGAAGAAGCAGGTCATCCGCGACTTGAGCCTCGCGATCCCCGCGAACGAGATCCTGGCCGTCTTCGGTCCGGCGAACAGCGGCACGACGACCCTGCTCCAGGCGATGAACCGCCTCAGCGACCTGAAGCCCGATGGGCGCGCGGAAGGCGAGATCCTCCTCGACGGGAGGAACGTCTTCGACCCGGACATGAACGTCACGGAACTGCGACGCCGGGTCGGCATGGTCTTCGAGGTCCCGACCCCACTCCCCATCTCCATCTACGACAACGTCGCCTACGGGCCTCGCCTGCGCAGCCGCAGGAACCAGGACTCCCTGGACGAGGTCGTCGAGACCGCCCTGGTCCGCGCCGCCCTCTGGGACGACGTCAAGGACCGCCTGCACACCGCGGGCGCGAGGCTTTCCGGCGGGCAGCAGCAGCGCCTGTGCATCGCACGCGTCCTCGCCCTCGAGCCGGAGGTGGTCCTGCTGGACCGCCCGTGCTCCGGCCTCGACCCGATCTCCACCGCGAAGATCGAGGAGTCGCTCCGCCAGCTGAAGGAGCACTTCACCATCATCCTCATCCCCCACAACGTCCAGCAGGCCGGGCGCGTTTCGGACAAGGTCGCCTTCATGCTGATGGGGAGCCTGGTCGAACACGGAGCGACCGAAGAGGTCTTCAAGAACCCGAAGGACAAGAGGACCAGCGACTATATCACCGGACGCTTCGGCTGACGTCTTCTCCACATGGTCGCGACCGTTTCCTTGAAGACCCGGTCGTTCTCCGGCTGGATCCCAGAGAGCCCGTCCAGGATGTCGACCACCTGCTTCAGGCTTCCCTCCAGCAGGTTGTTGGCCACGCTGCGGTTCGGCAGGTTCTGCACGAGGTCGAAATGGAACGAGTGGATCAGGGTATCGATCAGGATCATCTTCTCGTCCAGGGTCATCGCAAGCGGATATCTCTCGTAGAACACCTCGAACGCGGGCAGGGCCTTGCCGCGCCACAGGTCCCGGTGACGCCAGCTCGCCAGGTACGTGTCCTTGGTGATGGAGAACAGACAGCCCGGTTCGGGACAGGTCGTCTCCGCATCCAGAAGGGACACCTGGAACTCGCGCCCGCACTCCGGGCAGAGGCACTTCGAATCGGCGACCAGCAGGATGGACTTCACCCGCAGGTAGAGTCCGATTCCCACGTCGTCCACGTCCGCCATCTCCGCCTGTTCCTTCACATAGCGTCTGTACAGCGAGACAACGCGCTGGGGGTCGATCTTCGGAGACCATTTCACACGGGGTCTGCCCGAGCCGTTCCTGCCTGGGTCGTTCATGCCGTTCCGGGGTCCGTGGGGAGGGCGGCATTGATGCATGCGACGAAGCCCTTCGCCGCCGGCAGGGTCTTGTCCGCCGCAGGGATTCCGGCAACATGGCCCGCGAGGGTGATGCTGCGGACTTCTCCGGGCAACAGGTCGAAGTACGCGTCCATCGGCTTGGTCTCGGCACCGCAGCGGAAATGGACGCCGTGCGCGAAGGTCCGGCTCGTGATCTTGAAATGGAGACCGTCCTGCTCCTGAAGGACATCGAACACCTCCGGCGCGGCGAGCGGCATGACGAGGTCGCGGTGGGGGTGAAGCCTCAGGATCGCAGGGACGAGACCTTCGACGGGCTCGACCGGCATGGCGAAATGGACGCCGGTGGTGTCGTTGGAGCCTGTGCCGCCCATCGCGGAGCGTTCGAAGGCGTGACGGTCGAAGGCATGGACGACCTGCCGGGACTGCGCGGGAAGCCGTACGGTCGTCCGCTCCGTCTCCCTGCCGGTGCCGTCGAATCCGACGTAACCGTATTCGAGCGTGAAGGTCAAGGGCTCCGGAGTCTCGTTGATCCCGACGACCACGGTCCTGCCGTCGACCTCGCGGAGGATCAGCTTCCGGGGGCTGAAGGCCCGCCGTACGAAGTAGAACGAAGGTTTCCTGCGGACATAGTAGTCGAGGGTGGTCCAGCCGGTCTCCCCCCAGCAGTCGTCGTACATCCAGTAGAGACCCCCGAAGCATCCCGGGTTGAACCGGAGCGCCTCCAGGGAGTATCCCAGCATCAGACCCTGGCACATGGAGGCGTACAGCAGGTAGTCCTCCAGGGACAGACTGCCGGCCTCCCGGTAGTGGAAGGCGATGCCGGCCTGGACCGTGTCCTTCTCGAACGCGTTGTTGTGGAGGGCCCACAGGGCGCTGTCGCGGTCCGGTGAAGCGCCGCCGAGGTACTCGCGGATGGATTCGATGCGGCACGGACCCGGGTACCCGTACTCCGAAACGAATTTCGCCCGCAGCCCGTCGTACTCCTCCGGTGCGATGCGCTTGCGCATGTCGGGGTTCATCATGCACTCGCCCCA
>CAXNDY010000006.1:0-12147 GCA_964201095.1 Saccharofermentanales bacterium | reverse complement strand
GATTTGTGCAAGGTGCATGAAGAATCGTGCGGGAAATGTGGAAAAGCGCCCCCTTGGGCGCAGGAAGCATGAAGCTTTGTGAGTCAAAGCATCCATTTTCCGGCGTTTCCGTCTGCAGAACCACCAAATGGTGTATTGCGACAATCGATTTCGGGTGGTAGTATTCTACTCAACGCCGCAGTCCCCCTGAGAGGGACGAACGTTCACGCGCCAGAAACGCCGGGTACAGCCCGTCAAGGCCTGCCAGAGGATGTCGGGAGACAGGATGTCTCTTGAACATAGAAGACAAACAAGGAGGAAAGAACCGATGAACATCCGCAAGATCGTGGTCGTCGTCCTGGTCCTGGTTCTTGCACTGTCCGTATTCGCGACAGGCTGCAAGGCCGCTCCGAAGCTTGCCGAGCAGCAGGTGCTCCGCATGAACCTCGGCACAGAACCCCCGCAGCTGAACTCCAGCATCTCCACCGACACCGTGTCGTTCAACATCGAGCGTCACACCCAGGAAGGCCTCACCCGCCTCGATGGCAATGACAAGCCGATTCCCGGCATCGCCCAGAAGTGGACCGTCTCCGCGGACGGCCTCACCTACACCTTCACCCTCCGCGATGCCAAGTGGTCCGACGGCTCCGCCATCACCGCCGCCGACTTCGAATTCGCCTGGAAGACCCTGCTGAACCCTGAGACCGCTTCCGAGTACGCCTACTTCGCATACGTCCTCAAGGGCGGCATGGAATACAACAGCGGCACCGGCACCGCCGCCGACGTCGGCGTCACGGCCGTCGATGCCAAGACCCTCAAGGTCACCCTCGCCCAGCCCATCGCCTACTTCCTCGACCAGTGCGCATTCGGCGTCATGCTCCCCATCAAGCAGTCCTACTACGAGCAGGTCGGTGCCGAGAAGTATGGCGCCGAAGCCGCGAACCTCCTGTACTCCGGCCCGTTCGTCATCGACAGCTGGGTGCATGAGCAGACCATGGTCCTCAAGAAGAACCCCAACTACTGGGATGCCAGCAAGGTCCTTCTCCAGGAAGTCCAGTACGACATGATCACCGACACCCAGGCTTCCTTCACCAAGTTCCTCGCCGGCGACTACGACATCACCGGCCTCGGCAACTCCGACTACATCACCCAGTCCGAAGCCGCCGGCTTCGAGACCAAGACGTTCTCCGATGGCGCGTCCTTCTACCTCGAATTCAACCTGAAGGACAAGGCCATGGCCAACGTCAAGATCCGCCAGGCCCTGTGCTACGCCCTCGACCGTCAGTCCTACATCGACAAGATCGTCAAGGACAAGAGCAAGCCTGCCCTCGCCTTCGTCAACCCCGAGATCAAGGGCGCCACCGGCACCAAGTCCTATCGTGACGAGACCGGCGACTTCCTGAAGGACAACCAGACCGACGTCGCCAAGACCCTCTTCGCGGAAGGCCTTGCCGAAATCGGCGAATCCACCGTCAGCGTCTCCATCATCTCCGACGACAGCGACCTCGCCATCCAGCGTGCGTCCGCCCTCGCCGAGTCCCTGACCAAGAACCTCGGCATCGAGATCAAGGTCGACTCCATGCCCTTCAAGTCCCGCCTCGAGAAGATGAAGAACGGCGAGTTCCAGATCGTCTACGCCGGTTGGGGACCTGACTACAACGACCCGATGACCTTCCTCGACATGTTCGAGACCGGCAACGGCAACAACCACACCAGCTACTCCAGCGCAGAGTACGACACCCTCCTGGCCTCCGCCCGCAAGGAAATGAACAACACCAAGCGCTACGAGATCTACAAGAAGATGGAAAAGCTGCTCCTCACCGACATGCCCATCGCCCCCATCTTCTACCGCATCCGCGCCTACACGACCCGTCCCGAAGTCAAGGGCATCTTCCGCAGCGCGTTCCAGGATCTGAACTTCGTCAACGCCTACATCGAAGCGACATGATCCTGACCGCTCCCGCAAACGTCTTCTAGACCACACACATCCGTCCGGGGTGCCGGCAAGGCACCCCGGACCTATGTGTGAAAGAAGAGATCTTCTCCGGAGGTGGTCCTCTTGTACAAGTTCATCGCGACGCGAATCGTCTATACCGTCCTGGCCCTGTGGCTCCTCGCCACGGTGACCTTCTTCCTGATGCAGGCCATGCCCGGAGACCCGTTCCTCAAGCCCAAGGCCCTCCCCGAGAGCGTCGAGAAGAACGTGCGCGCCAAGTGGGGACTGGACAAGCCCGTCGTCGTCCAGTACCTGATCTACGTCAAGAACGCCGCAGTCGGTGATTTCGGATACTCCTACTACTACAAGGGAAGCCGCACGGTCGCAGAGGTCATCGGCGCCGGATTCCCCGCCTCCTTCGGCCTCGGCATCCGCTCCCTCATCGTGGCCCTGTTCCTGGGGCTTCTCCTCGGCATCATCGCCGCCCTGAACTCGGGCAAGTTCGGCGACGCCTTCGCCATGCTCCTCGCCATACTCGGCGTGTCGGTGCCCTCCTTCGTGCTCGCCTATCTCATGCAGTACTTCATCGCCTTCAAGCTTTCGGTGCTGCTGAAACCGATCCTCGGCTTCCGCCTCCTGCCGATCACCGGCTGGAACCAGTCCGGAGCGGCCAAGGTCCTGCCCGTCATCGCCCTGAGCTTCGGCGCCATGGCCACCATTTCGCGGTTGATGCGCAGCAGCATGCTCGACGTCATCAATTCGGACTACATCAAGACCGCCAAGGCGAAGGGTCTGTCGCGCAACGCCGTGATCCTCCGCCACATGCTTCGAAACTCCCTGCTCCCGATCGTCACCGTGCTCGGACCGATGGCCGCCGCCATCCTGACCGGCACCTTCGTCATCGAGAGCATCTTCGGCGTGCCCGGCATGGGCCGGCTCTACATCACCAGCGTCCAGAACGCCGACTATACGGTCATCATGGGAACCACGCTCTTCTACGGAGCCTTCCTGATCTTCATGAACCTCCTGGTCGACATCGCCTACGGCCTGGTCGACCCCCGCATCCGCCTGGCCGACTAGACAAGGAGACCACATATGAAGAAGAGACCGACCCGGGGACTTTCCCCCATCGCACCGCCCATCGACTATGCGTCGCTGGTCCTGGACCCGCGCGACTTCGAGGTCGTCGGCACCGACATCGAGCAGAGCATGGCCATGGTGCGACCGAGCATCAGCTACTGGAAGGATGCCTGGCGGCGCTTGAAGAAGAACCGCGTCGCCATCGCCTGCCTGATCTTCCTCGGCATCATGGCCGTCGGCTCCGTCGTGATGCCGCTGCTGAGCGAATTCACGTTCCGTGAGCAGCACTGGGACGAAGTGAAGCAGCCCATGTTCTCCATCTGCATCCAGTCCGACGCCGCCGGCTTCGGTCACATGCACATCTTCGGCACCGACTCCCTGGGCCGCGACATGTGGACCCGCGTCTGGAGCGGCGGCCAGGTATCCCTCTTCATCGGCCTCATGGCCGCCCTGACGAACTTCGTCATCGGCATGCCCTACGGCTCGATCTCCGGCTTCATCGGCGGTCGCGTCGACAACGTGATGATGAGAGTCGTCGAAGTCATCAACGGCATCCCCTACCTGATCGTCGTCACGCTTCTCATGGTCGTCATGGAGGGCGGCATCCCGACCATCATCCTCGCCATGGCCGTGGTCGGCTGGACCGGCCTCGCGCGCCTCGTCCGAGGACAGGTCGTCGCCATCAAGGAACAGGAGTACGTCATCGCCGCCAAGACCATGGGCGCCTCCCGTTCCCGCATCATCTTCCGCCATATCATGCCGAACACGCTGTCGGTCGTCATCGTCTCCCTGACCATGGCCATCCCCGGCGCCATCTTCACCGAGGCCTTCCTGAGCTTCATCGGCATCGGCGTCCAGGAACCCGCGGCGAGCTGGGGTTCCCTGTGCCAGCAGGCGCAGTCCTCGGTCTTCATCAACACGTACCTCCTCCTGATCCCCGCGGCCTTCATCTGCCTGACGATGCTCTCCCTCAACCTCTTCGGCGATGCGCTGCGCAACGTCCTCGACCCTCGCATGAGAAAGTAGGTGCAGCATGTCGGAAGTACTTCTCTCCGTTAAGGATCTGCGTGTCTCCTTCCTGACGTACGCCGGCGAAGTCCAGGCCGTGCGCGGCGTCTCCTTCGACCTGAACTACGGCGAGACCCTCGGCATCGTCGGCGAGTCGGGATGCGGGAAGAGCGTGACCGCCCAGACCATCATGAAGCTGAACCCCGCCCCGCCCGCCGTCATCAAGTCCGGAAGCATCCTCCTCGACGGCAAGGACATCGTCCCCATGAGCGAGCGCGAGATGCAGAGCATCCGCGGCGCCCAGGTCAGCATGATCTTCCAGGACCCCATGACCTGTCTCAACCCCACCATGCAGATCGGCAAGCAGGTGGCCGAAAGCATCGTGCTCCACCAGCGCGTGAGCAAGAGGGAAGCCCACCAGCAGGCGATCGACCTCCTCGACCTCGTGAAGATCCCGAACCCCGGCGTGCGCGCCAAGCAATACCCGCACCAGTTCTCCGGCGGCATGCGCCAGCGCGCCATGATCGCCATGGGCCTCGCCTGCTCCCCCAAGCTGCTGATCGCGGACGAGCCCACGACGGCGCTCGACGTCACCATCCAGGCCCAGATCCTCGACCTCATGCGGGACCTGAAGAACAAGACCAACTGCTCCACCATCCTGATCACGCACGACCTCGGCATCGTGGCTTCGATGTCGGACCGCGTCGCCGTCATGTACGCCGGCAAGATCATCGAAGTGGGCAATGCCGACGAGGTCTTCTACCGCCCGCTGCATCCCTACTCCTGGGGTCTTCTCGATTCCCGCCCGCGCATCGACCACGCCCGCGACCAGAAGTTGGTGCCGATCGACGGCATGCCGCCCGATCTGATCCAGCCCCCCGTCGGATGCCCCTTCGCGGCGCGTTGCCGCCACTGCATGCGCGTCTGCCGGGAGCAGATGCCTCCGGAGTTCTCCGTGGGCGATGACCACAAGGTCAGCTGCTGGCTGACCGACCCGAGAGCCCCGAAAGCCGTCCGCGGAGGTGGAGCCGTATGAGCGAGCGCGAAGTCCTTTTCCGCATGGAGAACGTGGCCTGCCACTTCAAGGTCGAAGGCCACAAGAAACTCAAGGCCGTCGACGGCGTCTCCCTCGACATCCACCGCGGCGAGACCGTCGGCCTCGTCGGCGAGTCCGGCTGCGGCAAGACCACGCTCGGCCGCCTGATGGCCCGCATCTACCCCCTCACGGCCGGCAGGATCGACTACGAGGGCGCAGACATCAAGGCCCTGAGCACCAAGGACTCCTTCGAATACTGCAAGAAGGTCCAGATGATCTTCCAGGACCCCTACGCCTCGCTGAATCCTCGCCTGACCGTCGGCAGCATCATCGGCGAAGGCCTCGAGATCCACAACCTCTACGAGCCCGCCGAGCGCCAGAAGCGCATCTACGACATCCTCGAGATGGTCGGCCTCAACCGCGAGCAGGCCAGCCGCTTCCCCCACGAATTCTCCGGCGGTCAGCGCCAGAGGATCGGCATCGCCCGCGCCCTTACCATCGAGCCCGAGTTCATCATCTGCGACGAGCCCATCTCCGCCCTCGACGTCAGCATCCAGGCGCAGATCCTGAACCTGCTCACCAACCTGCGCGAGCGCTTCAACCTGACCTATCTCTTCATCTCGCACGACCTGAACGTCGTCAAGTACATCTCCGACCGCGTGGCGGTGATGTACCTCGGCGTCCTCGCGGAACTCGCGGACAGCGAGAAGATCTACGCGAACCCGCTCCACCCCTACACCAAGGCCCTGCTGTCCGCCATCCCCGTCCCCGACCCGGAGAAGGAGCGCACCCGCAAGCGCATCATCCTCGAAGGCGATGTGCCGTCCCCGATCAACGCGCCCGTCGGCTGCACGTTCTGCTCGCGCTGCCCCTACGCCTTCGAGCGCTGCCTCGTCGAGCGCCCGGTGCTGAAGGAAGTCGAGCCCGGCCACCAGGTCGCCTGCCACCTCTACGACAGCGGCGCCAGCGCGGTTCCCCTCTAGCAGAACCCCGTACGCCCAGAAAGAGGACCTCTCCTGCTCGTCTTCGAGCGGAAGAGGCCCTTTTCGTTCTGCCTCGACTAGGGGGGGAAGCGGTCGATCCCCTACATCTCGCGCCGGCCTTCCATGGCCCGCGCCAGCGTCACCTCGTCGGCGTACTCGAGGTCGCCGCCGACCGGCAGCCCGTGCGCGATGCGCGTGGTGCGGATCCCGGCCGGCTTCAGGAGCCGCGAGATGTACATCGCCGTCGCTTCGCCCTCGACCGTCGGGTTCGTCGCGAGGATCACTTCGGCGACCGTGTCCTCGACGCGAAGGCGCGACAGAAGCTCCTTGACGCGGATCCGGTCGGGGCCGATGCCCTGCATGGGGTTGATCGTCCCGTGCAGCACGTGGTAGAGCCCCCGGTATTCGCGGATGCGCTCCATGGCCGCGACGTCGCGGGGGCTTTCGACCACGCACAGCACCGTGCGGTCGCGGGCCGTGGACGCGCAGATCTCGCAGGGGTCCGTGTCGGTCAGGTTGCAGCAGGTCGTGCACAGCATCGTGGTGCGCCGGGCCTCGAGGATCGCGTTCGCGAGGGACTCCGCCTTGTCGAGCGGCAGGCCCAGGATGTGGAACGCGAGGCGCTGCGCCGTCTTTCCGCCGATGCCGGGGAGACGCTCGAGCTCGGAGACGAGCTTGGCGATGATCGGGGCGTAGCGTGCCATCAGAAGCCGGGGAGGTTCATGCCGCCGGTCACGCGCGCCATCCGGACCGCGGCGGCTTCGTCGACCTGTCGCATCGCCTCGTTCACCGCGGCGGCGACGAGGTCCTGGAGCATCTCCACGTCGGACGGGTCGACCGCCGAGGGGTCGATCGCGATGGACAGCAGGTGATGGCCACCGTCGACCTTCGCCGTGACGACGCCGCCGCCCACGCTGGCTTCGGCCGTCATGAGGGCGACTTCGGCCTGGGCCTTCTCCATGTCGCGCTGCATCTTCTGCGCCTGGGCCATGAGATTGCCCATGCCGCCACCGCCGCCACCGCCGGGGTATCCTCCGCCAAATCCCTTCGCCATGTCCCTAGTCCTCCACTCTGAACGGAATGCCGTTCGACTGCGCCGCACCGCGCACCTTTTCGACCCAGTTCTCCTGCGCGGCGCCCTGTGCGCCGGCGTTGCCGGGGGCCGACTCGTCCCGGGCGAAATCGTAGACCAGTTCGAGGTCCCGTCCCGACGCGGCGGACAGGGCCATGCGTACGGTCTTCAGGTTGTCCTTGCGTTCGATCTCCTCGCGGTGACCCGCCGCCGCCGCCAGGAAGCGGACGGTGAACCGGTTCCCGTCGAGGGTCGGAATGCCCTCGCGGAGGAACAGATACAGGACCATCTGGCTATTGTCCTGAAGATTCGTCAGCGCCTTGACCCAGACCGCGCGCGCATCGAGTGCGACCTGGGGCGGCGCGGGGACAGTGGCACCGTCTGGGACCGGAGCTGCCGCGGGCCCTGGCGCCGGCGCCATCGCAGCGGGCTTCGCCGCCGGAACCGCGACAGGCTGTGGTTGCGGGTGCATCTGCGGAATCTCGTCCTCCATCGGGGGAGGAACGTCGTCTTCCTCGGGGAATGGCGGGTCCTCGTCGACAGGGGCGGGGACGGGCGCCGCTACGGGCGAGGGCGTCGCGACCGGCGCGACCGGGCGGGCCGGTGCCGGTGCGGCGGTGCGAACGGCGGGGGCCGAGGTGGCCGGCTGTGCCGAGGTCGACGCGGGAAGGGTCGAAACGGGCATGAGGCGGATGAGCGCGACTTCGAAGGTCGTGCGCGGGTCCGGCGCCCACTTGAGGTCCGAAAGCAGGGAAGAGAGGCCGCGCAGGATCGCGAGCACGTCGGCGAGTTCCATGCGCTGCGCGAGCGCCTGCATGCGGACCAGCGCGGCGTCGGGCAGGCGCACGAGGGAACCCGGGTCCGCCGTGGTGCGGCACACCATGACGTTGCGGAAGTGCACGGCGAGGTCGGAGGCGAAGCGGACCACGTCGCGGCCGTCCATGATGAGGCGGTCGACCAGATGGAGGATCGCGCCGGCGTCGCCGACCGCCAGGGCTTCGGCCACGTCGCCCATGAAGGCGTCGTTGACGATGCCGGCGAGCTCGAGCACGTCGTCCTTCGTGACCCGGGCGGGCGCGCTGGACAGGCACTGGTCGAGCAGGCTGATCGCATCGCGCATGGCGCCGTCCGACAGGGCGGCGATGGCGAAGTAGGCGTCGCGGTCCACGGGGATGCCACTCGCGGCGCCGACCTCCTCGAGCCGCGTCACGATGCTCTCCGTCGGGATCCGGCGGAAGTCGTAGCGCTGGCAGCGGGAGAGGATCGTGGCGGGGAGGCGGTGCGGCTCGGTGGTGGCCAGGATGAAGACGGCGAAGGACGGCGGCTCCTCGAGCGTCTTCAAGAGCGCGTTGAACGCGCCGGTCGACAGCATGTGGGCCTCGTCGATGATGTAGACCTTGAAGCGGGCCTGGCTGGGGGAGAAGACGACCTCGTCGCAGATGCGGCGGATGGTCTCGACGCTGTTGTTGGAGGCGGCGTCCATCTCGATCACGTCGAGGAGGGACCCGTCGAGGATGCCCCTGCAGATCGCGCAGGTGTTGCAGGGATTCCCGTCCTTCGGGTCGAGGCAGTTGATGGCGCGGGACATGATCTGGGCCATCGTCGTCTTGCCGGTGCCGCGCGTGCCGCTGAACAGGTAGGCGTGGGCGACGTGTCCGGTGCGGACGGCCTGTCGGAGCGAGACCACGACGTGGTGCTGCTCGACGATCTCGTCGAAGGTGCGGGGTCTCCACTCGCGGTAGAGCGCCTTGTGACCCATCCTCGTCGTCCCCCTTCCCTCCGTACGCCGACCTGCCCGGTCTGCGTCCGGAGGCAGGCTTCCCTGCGGCACCTGCGGTGGACCGTTTACCGCTGCTTCCTTCCGGACCTCACGGAGTTCACGGGCCGCATCGCACAGGACCCACCCCCGGAAGCAGACCGGGCAGTTCGGAATCCGGGATACCGCGTCATTATACCCTTCCGGCGAGGGCGCTCGCAAGGGCGGAGATAACCCTTGACACCGACCTTACGTCATATCGTATCCTTCATGTGGGGGACGAAGAGGATGAAGATCAAGCAGGTCAGTGCGATCACGGGATTGAGCGAGCGGACCATCCGGTTCTACGAGTCGGAGCTGCTGATCCAGCCCGTATCGATATCCGTCAACAACCGTCGTTACCGGGACTACGGACAGGTCGACATCGATGCGTTGACGACCTTCGCCGGTCTTCGTCGCGCATTCTTCTCCATTCAGGAGATTCGGGAGATGATGCAGGACCCTACCCGGATTCCGGCAGTCCTGGAGGGTTTCCGGCGGAAGAACCGGGACGAGGCCGAAGCCCGGACACGGATTGTCCAGACCCTGGAACGGCTCGATCTCGAACGGATCCGGGACGTCTCCGACCTGGCTGCAACCTTGCAGCCGGATACCAACGGCATCGACCTGCCCAGGATGGATACCCTGCCCCATTTCGGCCGTTTCGACGGAATCACCCGGGAGGAGCGCGAACAGGCTTTCCAGGAGTACCTCCGCCGCGAAGGGATGCCCCGCCGCGTCTACCGGGTCAAGGTCCTGAAGGACCACGTCGCGCGGATCGTCGCGAGGAAGGGGTGGGTCGCCATCGGCATCCTGATGGTCGCGATCGTCGTGGTCTCGGCCATCCTGATCTCCGTCTCCGAACAGAATGCCGAGTACCGGCGGCAGGAGTCGCAGCAGGTCTTGTACCGGTGGTACGAGCTCCACGAGATGTTCCGGAGGATGGACCAGCTCGATCTCGAGGACGTGGAAGCGGACCTCTCCTGGATGCAAGGCTACGTGAACACGACCTGCCACGACCTGAATTTCGCCGGGTTGCCCGTCGGAGGTTTCCGGGGTATGGATGGAGTCAGGATCCTCGACGGATACGACCAGCTGTTCCTCGACCTCCTCAGCGGGCCTTCCTACTACCGGGAGGAGGGGGCCGCCCTGATGAAGGAGATGAACGGGGAGCTCCTGCGGATCAGCGAGTCCATCGTCGGACGTGATGCGGCTGGGATGGAGAAGGTCCTCGAACCCGACGCGCCCGAAGGAAAGGCGCTCCGTGTGGAGATCGAGGCCCTTGCGGCGAAGTACGGGGAACTCCTCGACGCCTTCTGGTCGCACAACGGCGTGGAGCGGTCCTGACGCCAACCGTGGACATCACCCGCCTCCCATAAGGTATAATGGTCCTCTAGCGCCCCGGAAGTCCGACGCAAGTCTCCAAAAGGACCCGATCGGAGGCCCCCGCATGAAGGAAACGTTCCGGAAGATGCTCCTGCGTCTCTCCCCCGGCCCGGGAGGCCTTGCCGGCGTCGGCCGGCGGCTGACCGTCGAGGCCCTGCTGATGGTCGGCGGCTCCATCGCCTGCGCCTTCGCGGTCAACGTGTTCTACGTCCCCGTCCGCCTGACCATGGGCGGCGTCAGCGGTCTCGTCTCCATCATCTTCCAGCTGACCGGGAGAGGGACGTTCCTGCCCTTCGGCGTGATGGTCATGCTCTTCAACATCCCGCTGCTGATCCTCGGCCTCGTGAACCTCGGCCGCCGCTTCGTCGTCAACTCCATCATCGGCACGATCCTCTACTCGGTGGCCATCGACGCGACCGCCCCGGCCTTCACCCGCCTGTACGACAACTACATCAACCGCCCCCTCGAGGTCGGCCTGCCGGACCCTCTGATCTACTGCATCTTCGGCGGCATCGTCTACGGCGTCGGCCTCGGCATGATCTTCCGCGCGGGCTACACGACCGGCGGCACCGACATCCTCGCCAAGGTGATCAAGAAGCGCTACCGCACCTTCAGCCTCGGCCAGTTCATCCTCATGCTCGACATCGTCGTGCTGCTCTGCGCCGCCATCGCCTACGCCCGGGAACCCGGCCCCAGCGTGCTGCTCGCGATGTATTCGGCGATTGCCCTCTACCTCACCGCGCAGGTCACGGACCTCGTCATCGAGGGCTTCGGCTACGCGAAGAGCGCCATCATCATCTCCGACAAGTCCAGCGAGATCGCGGTGCGCGTGATGCAGGACCTCGACCGCGGCATCACCGGGCTCCATGGGCAGGGGATGTACACCGGCGCACAGAAGGAAGTCCTTCTCTGCGTGCTGCCGAGGAACCAGATCCTGGCGCTGAAGACGCTGGTGAAGAACATCGACCCGAACGCGTTCATGATCGTCGTCGATTCGCGAGAGGTCCTCGGGGAGGGCTTCGAGGGCATCGACGCCTGACGGGCGCGGATCGGTCTCAGTCCGGCACGACTCCCGTTGCCGCCGTCTGCACGAAATCGTAGAATTCCTTCGCGACCTGGGCCGTGAACTCGTGGGCCTTCGCGATGCTGCCGGACTCGGTCGTCACGCACAGGATGAAGGGCTCGGCGGCGAAGACGATGCCGACGTCGTTCTCGGTGTAGTAGGTCCCGTTGGTCCCGATCTTGTGCGCGACCTTCACGTCCGGCGGCAGCAGGTTGGGGATGCTGTAGCCGAACTCCGTGTTGGAGAGGTCGTCGATGAGCGGCCGATAGGTGTCGGGGTCGGCGGCATACCGCTCGTACAGGTCCGCGGCGAGCTTCGCGAGGTCGTCGGAGCTGATCCGGTTCTTGCCCTGCTTGGTCGCACCCTTGTAGTCCTTGTAGGTGACGGTGGTCCGGTAGTCGACCGTGCCGGCGACGACCTTCAGGTAGTTGGCGTTGACGGTCTCGATCGTGCCGAGACGACGCAGGATCATGTTGATGCCGCAGTTGTCGCTGACGCGGATGGACAGCGCCGACGTCTGGGCGACCGTGTACTTCGTGCCGTCGGGCTGGCTCTGGATGGTTCCCGTGCCGCCCTCGTAGTCGCCGGTCGGGTAGGCCCGCCGGTCGAAGGTGAGGACCTCGTCGAGGGAGACCTCGCCTGCCTTGACCCGATCGTAGAGATAGGTGTTGATGCCCATCTTGATGCAGCTCGCGGCGACGAAGGGGTCTTCACCGTTGAGGCTCCAGGTCTCGCCGCTCACGGGGTTGATGTAGGAGATCGCGTAGCGGCCGGAGGTGAAGGCGGCGACGCGGGCCGTCAGGCGATCC
>CAXNDY010000005.1:0-12405 GCA_964201095.1 Saccharofermentanales bacterium | reverse complement strand
ACAGCGCTCGTCGTCATGCATCTGTATCTGATGCATTGGTGCATCGATTCGAGATGCGCGACGGCTCGGGCGCGATACGATGGACCTGTTGGGAAGACAAATCGGGAGGACAAGAACATGAAGAAGCTCGGATTCGGAATCGTCGGCTGCGGATGGATCGGCACGCTCAAGCACATCCCCATCTATTCGAAGATGGAGGAGACGGAAGTCGTCGCCCTGTGCGACATCGACCGCCCGAAGGCCGAGGAGGCCGCCCGCCGCGCCGGGTTGACCGACGCGACGCTCTACGCCGACTATCGGGAGCTGGTCCAGGACCCGCGCGTCGACGTCGTGATCATCGCCACGCCCAACGCGATGCACGCCGACATGGCGGTCGCCGCGTTCGAGGCCGGCAAGCATGTCCTGTGCGAGAAACCCATGGCCACGCGGGCCGCCGATGCGCGCCGCATGATCGACGCCTCGAAGAAGGCCGGGAAGAAGCTGACCGTCGGCTTCCAGTGGCGCTGGCGCCCCGAAGCCATGTACATCAAGACGCTCTGCGAGCGCGGCGAACTCGGCGACATCTACTTCGCCAAGGCGCATGGCCTCCGCAGGCGCGGCGTGCCGACCTGGGGCTCCTACTTCAACCCGGACAAGAACGGTGGCGGCATCCTCTGGGACGGCGCTCCGCACTCGCTCGACCTGACGCTCTGGGCGATGGACAACCACAAGCCGAAGTCCGTCTACGCCAACGTGCACGACCTCATGCGCGACAAGCCGGAGGGAAATCCCTGGGGTAGCTGGAAGAGCGAGGATTTCCGCGTCGAGGACAGCGGCTTCGCGCTCGTGACCATGGAGAACGGCGCGACCGTCTCGATCGAAGCCGCCTGGCTGATCAACATCGCCGAGGGGCAGGACATGAAGACCACCTTGTGTGGAACCAGGGCCGGCCTCGACATGTTCGCCGACAACGGAGGCGTGCGGCTCAACCTGATCCACGATGGAAAACCGGCGATCCTGCGGCCCGACCTCTCCCCCGTCGTCTTTCCGGGTATCCCGCGCGAACTCGACCCCATGCAGAAGGAGGCGCGTCTCTGGGTGGACTGCATCCTGAACGACACGCCGCCGGCGGTCGACCCGGAGCAGGCGCTCGTCGTGACGCAGATCATCGAGGGGGCCTACGAGTCGGCTCGCACGGGAAAGCTGGTCGTGTTCTAGGAGAAGACCTTTCCACCTCAACGGGCGCGGAGGGGACCGCATCCACACCATGGTACACCCATTGGAACCGGATCCGTCCTCAGGTCTTCGTCAGGCGGGCCATCACCCGCTCCGCCGCCGATCGGGCACCGGACTCCTGCTGGATGACCTTCGAGAAGGCCTTCGCGGACTCGACCACTTTCACCGTCCGAGCGGTCTCGATGGCTGAATGCAGTCGGTCCGAGGTCAGTTTCCTGATGGGAATCGGGGCCGGACCGACTCCGAGTTCCTGGACCCGCTGTCCCCAGGCGAACTGGTCGTTCCCGTGCGGGACGACCACCATCGGGATGCCCGCCCGAAAGCCTTCGGCCGTCGTGCCCGCGCCTCCATGGTGGATGGCCATGGCGCACCGGGGAAACAGCCAGGCATGGGGTATCGCGTCCAGAACGAAGAATTCCTCCGGAAGATCCAGGTACCCCTGGAGTCCCCCGAAGCCGGTGGCCAGGACGGCCCGCAGTCCGCTTCTCCGAAGCGCGTCGACGATCACCTTCGTGATCCGCTCCGCCTCCTGTCCGTTTCCGATGCTCCCGAAGCCGACATAGACGGGTTTCTCTCCCTTGGCGAGGAACGCTTCGAGCGCCGGCGGGGGCGCGTACGCCTCCGGCGCGTCGAGGAACCAGTAGCCGTCGGCCTGAGCGGCCGAAGGCGACGGGAAGACCGCAGGACTGCACGAGACCAGCTTCAGGTCGTCCGACGCGAGAGGATTCTGCAGGTGGACCTTGCGGTGGGCCCGATTCCGGTAGTAGAGGTGGACGGGCTTCTTCGTCGCCGACCAGAACAGCCGCTGGAAGAGGCGGTGGGTCGCCCGGTTCAGGAACTTCGGGAGCTTGAACCGGTAGAAGAGGAGCGACGGATACGCGTCCGTTTCCATGATGGGGAACGGGGAACACAGGATGGAGGGGATCCTCTTGTCCAGCGCGATCCGGTGTCCGATGGACACGCCCGGGTGGTAGAGAATGCCGTCCGCGTCGTCGCAGGCGGCGGCGAAGTCCTCCTGGACGTCCACGAGACGCTCGATGAACCGTGGGTCGGCGAGAAGCGACATGGCCTTCAGTGGATTGTCCGCCAGCGCAGCCGCATCGAGTTCCCCTGTCTTCATCAGTTCCGACACGCTCCCGCGCGTCGGCCGGAAATCCAGTCCATAGGACCGGATCAGCGGTTCGAATTCGCTCGAAGCGACGAGGACGGGCGTGGCGCCCCGCTTCTGCAGCTCGCGTGCCAGGGCGATGAAGGGCTGGAGGTCTCCGCGGGTTCCCGCGGTCAGGAGGGCGATCTTCATGAGGGGCTCCTTTCATCCGACAAACTGTCGTATAAAGGTATTGTAATCGATGGGGCACGACCATCAACCCGCAATGCGGGCGGACCTGTCGGACGAAAGGAGCCCATGCCATGACGAAGCGAGGGGAGCAGAGGACCCATACGAAGCAGGATCTGATCGACGCCTTCTGGTCGCTCTATCGATCGAGGCGTCTCGATCGGATCAGTGTCCGGGAGATCGTGGAAAAGGCCGGGTACAACCGCAGCACCTTCTATGAATATTTCACCGACGTTCCCGCGGTGCTCGAATGCATCGAATCCTCGCTCGTCCCCGAGCCGGACGAACTGCCTCCCGTTGCGCGGAATCCGGATTCCGAAGCGTTTTCGGTCGATGACTTCCTGAAGCAGTATCGTGACCACGCCGACTACTATCAGGTCCTGCTCGGCGCGAGGGGCGATCCGGCCTTCCAGGGGCGCCTGAAGGCCGCGATGAAGCCGATCCTTCTCCGTCAGGCCGAGTCGCGGGGGGCCACGCGCGACATCGAGCTGGATTATTCGCTCGAACTGGTCCTTTCGGCCCTGATCGGCATCCTCGGATATTGGATCCAGCAGGACGAACCCGTCCCTCCGGAAAGGCTCGTAGGCTGGATCCACGAAGCGCTGGAGGACGGGCTCATGAAGAAGCTGTCCGGGATGAAGCCGTGATATGATGCAAGCCATGGGGAGGTGATCGAATGTCCACAGCACAGGCCGCCTACGTCGTGCTCGAGAAGAACGGGGCCTTCGAGGTCCGGAGGTACGAGCCCCACGTCCTGGCCGTCAGCCGGGAGAGCGACCTGCGCGGATACTCCGGCTTCAACGTATTGTTCGACTACATCAGCGGAGGCAACCGCGAGTCGAAGAAGATCTCCATGACCGCCCCTGTACTCAACAACCTCGACGACAAGCCGCTGACGACCGCGTTCGTCATGCCTTCCGGCTTGACGCTGGCCAACTTGCCGCAGCCGAACGCGTCGGGACCGGACCTCGTGGAGGTTCCCGCCCGCTACAACCCGCCGTACCTGCCGGGGTTCGTCAAGCGGAACGAGCTGTTGGTCGAGGTCAGACAAGACTAGACGACCGGGACTTCCGTCACAGCTCCACGATGGACCGGGTCGCGCTGGACTTCCGGATCGCATCCAGGACGCGCGTGAGTCCGAGCGCACTCTCCGTCGGGATGGGGTAGGGCGATTCGCCGCGAACCGCCTGCGCGATGCAGGGGTAGATCTCCATCGCGTCGCCGTAGCGATTGGCCTGGGTCACGCGGCCGGAGTCGTCCTTCGTCGCCACGACAACGGGAGACGTTCCGAAGGCCTGCGGGTCGGGCGGGTCCACCGGCAGGGCGCGGAAGATCTCGATCTCCGTTTCGCGGACGATGATCGTGCCTTTGTCTCCCTGCACGACCCAGTTGGGGAACTCTCGAGCCCCGATGTTGTATTCCGATACGACCGTGATGCCGTTCTCGGTCTGCAGGACGGCGAAGACCACGTCCTCGACGTCCCCCGGGTTCATGATCTGCTTGAGTTCCCCGAAGACGGACCGCGCGGGGCTGCCGGCGAGTAGGAGCGGCGGGTCGACGAGGTGGGGACCCCAGTTGAGCAGATATCCCCCGCCGAACCTGCGTTGCGTCTGCCAGTCGGCCCGCGTGCCCAGGTTGAACTCGCTTCTCCGGATCTGGAACACCTTTCCGATGATGCCGGACGCGACCAGCTCCTGGAGACGGATCAGGTCGCCCCCCCAACGGCTGGGAAGCCAGGGCAGGAGAAGTTTCCCGGACTCCTTTGAAGCGGCGATCATCCGGAGCGCTTCCGCGGCATCCAGGGCCCAGGGCTTGGTGACCAGGACGTTCACGCCCGCGGCGAGGCAATCGCAGGTCATTTCGCAGTGCTGGTGGCTCCGCGTGACGATGACGACCAGGTCGAGGGTCTCCGACGCAAGCATGACCTTGTAGTCCTCGTAGGTCCTGCAGTGGAATCGGGCCTCCGCCTTCGCCCGCGCCGGAGCGGCGATATCGCAGACGGCGACGAGATCGAATTCCGGGAGGGCTTCGATCGGGTCCGCATGCAGGCTGCTTCCGCTCCGTCCGTATCCGAGGATCGCGGTTCGAATCGCCATTTTTTCACTTCCCTCCTGGATATTCCGCAAGGGCTTCGAGCATGGTGGCAAGCTCCCGCGGAAGGTGGGTGTCGTAGGACTCCCAGTCGATCCACTCTCCGCTGGCATACCCGTCGTACCAGGAGGCGACGAGAAGTCCGAGGGCGGTCGCGTGGTCCACGGCCCCCGAGCCGATCGGCAGGAAGACCAGCTTCTCGTCGACCTTTGTGCCATCGTGGACGTGGACATGCCGGATCCAGGTCTTGAGGATCTCGAAGGCAGCCGTCACGGAGGTTCCCGCCGTCAGCACCGGGTGCATGATGTCCCAGTTGACGGCGATCGAGGGATGGTCCACCGCCTGGAGGATCCTGGCGATGTTGCGTGGGTCGCACCAGTCGTCGTGCGTTTCGATGCAGACGGTCACGCCGTGGCTGCGGGCGTCTTCGGCCAGTTTCGCCAGGGACTCGACGATGGCCTGTTCGCTGCGGGCACGCTCCATGCCGACGGGGATCCGTCCGCCGAAGACCCGAAGGGCCGGCGCACCGACTTGCGATGCCACTTCGATGCTTCTTCTAGCCAGTTCCAGATTCGCGGCATTCTGCTCGGGGTCGGAGAAGCCGAAGCTCGTCGCGAGGCAGCAGATCTGGATTCCAGTTTCCACCGTCTTCTCCTTCGCTTCGCGCAGGAACCGTGCTGGCGCGCCGACTTCGATGCCATGCCGGTGGCCACAGGAGGTGCGGGGCTCGAAACCGGCATACCCGAATTTCTTCGCGACAGACAAGGATTCGTCGAGGTCGAGTTCGGGACACGAGAAGCTCATGAAAGAAAACTTCATTGCTACCAGTCCTTTCCGTGGGTGGAATCAACGAGGAAACGTTCGGGAAGCACGACCCGCGTGGTCCTCGAGAGCCCATGGAACCAGCGACACGGCGTATAGCGGCAGATTGAGAAGCCATTCCTCCCTGCGGTAACCGGCCAGGGAGGTCCTGACGCAAAGAGGGGGCGCAAAGGCATCGCGGTATGCGCGAAGACTCTTGGCCTGGAGATTCTCCGATGCCTTCACCTCCAATGGAATGATCGCCCCTTCCAACTGCAGGACGAAATCGATTTCTCCGTCGCTGCGCTCGGATGACCAGTAGAAGGGTGTCGGGTTCCGGCGGGGCCCCGATAGGCTCAGCAGTTGTTGGCAGACATATTGTTCCGTCAGTGCTCCCTTGAATTCTTCAAAGACCTTGTCCCCTTCCAGAACCGACCGCGGATCCAACCGAGCCATCGTCGCAAGCAGCCCGACATCGACGCAGAAGAGCTTGAATGCCTTCAGGTCCTGATAGGCCGCGAGCGGCATCGACGGTTTCGAGACGCGGTGCACTTGATGGACAAGGCCGCTGTCGACGAGCCAGAGAAGGCCGAGTTCGTATTCGCGGGCGCGTGCATGTTCCTTGACCAGGTCGTAGAGGAATTTCCGGTTTTCGCGGGCCAGTTGCGAAGGAAGTGACTTCCAGAGCATCCGGATACGGGGAACGGTCGATGGAGGAGCATGTTTGGAGAAGTCCTGCTCATAGGCTTCCAGAATGCGTCCATGCACGTTTCTGGCGTCCATCGGGTTCTGCGTGGCGGTGTAGGCAACGACCGCCTCGGGCATTCCACCGACCAGAAGATAGGACTTGAGAAGTTCGGTCAGCCGCTCGTGGAAGACGCCCAGGAGAGTCCAGTCCTTCCGGGAGAGTGTTTCGACGAGCGATTCCTCTCCGATGGCGTCGAGATATTCCAGGAAGGAAAGCGGGTGCAGGTCAAGGAATTCGACCTTGCCGACTGGGAAGGAGGTTCCGGGGTGCAGGGCGATGCCGAGCAGGGAGCCCGCCGCGACGATCGCGATTCCAGGCGCATTCTCGTTGAAGTATTTCAGGGAGGTCAGGGCACGCGGCACCGCCTGGACCTCGTCGAAGATCAGCAGAGTCTTCTCCGGATCGATCGCCACCCCCGTTTCAATGGAAAGTCCTTGAAGGATGCGAGGAATGTCCAGGTCCGCAAGGAACAGCCGCTCCATACGGGGGTTGTCCTCGAAGTTCACATAGGCGACGGATTCGAAATGCCGTTTTCCGAATTCCTTCATGAGCCAGGTCTTCCCGACCTGCCTGGCGCCGCGGAGGATAAGCGGCTTCCGGCCGTTGCGGTTCTTCCACGCGATCAGGTCTTCCATGGCGCTTCGATTCATGACGGCCTCCTTTGAAGCCTCTCTCCTTTTCACGAGGGGCGCATTTCCACTCCCGATTATACCACCATTACACAAATGTCGGACGACTTTCGTGAGTATTCTCACATTTGTCGTCCGACTTTCGTGTTCCCCGGTATCCCGGAGGCGGCTGGCTTGGCATTCGACAGCGCGTATTCCTTGTCTACGCGCTCTCCTCGAGCCCGGTCTCGAACTGGCTGCTGTACATCTCGTGGTAGAAGCCGCGGGCCGCGAGCAGTTCCACGTGGGTTCCCTGCTCGACGATGTCGCCGTCCTTCATGACGAGGATGTGGTCGGCGTCGCGGATGGTCGACAGGCGGTGGGCGATGACGAAGCTGGTGCGGTTCTTCATGAGGTCGAGCATCGCCTTCTGGATCAGGACCTCGGTGCGGGTGTCGACCGAGCTGGTCGCCTCGTCGAGGATCAGGATGGTGGGGTCGGCGAGCACGGCGCGGGCGATGGTGAGCAGCTGCTTCTGGCCTGCGGAGAGGTTCGAGGCCTCCTCGTTGATGACCAGGTCATAGCCGCCCGGCTGGGTGCGGATGAAATGGTCGGCATGCGCTGCGCGCGCGGCGGCTTCGACTTCGGCGTCGGTCGCGCCCGGACGCCCGTAGCGGATGTTCTCGCGGATGGTGCCGTTGAAGAGCCAGGTGTCCTGGAGGACCATCCCGAACAGGCCGCGCAGCTCTTCGCGGCGGAAGTCGCGGATGTCGGTGCCGTCGATGCGGATCGTGCCGTTCTGGATGTCGTAGAAGCGCATCAGCAGCTTGACGAGGGTCGTCTTGCCGGCGCCGGTGGGGCCGACGATCGCGACCTTCATACCGGGCTGGATCTCGGCCGTGAAGTCCTTGAGGATGACCTTCTCGGGGTCGTAGCCGAAGCGGACGTGCTCGAAGTCGACGGTGCCGGAGCAGCGCTCGGTGGAAGCCGGCTTGTCGTCGTCCGCAGGTTCCTCCTCTTCCTCGAGGAACGCGAAGACGCGCTCGGCGGCGGCCATGGTCTGCTGCAGCACGCTGGAGATGCTCGCGAGCTGGGCGATGGGCTGGTTGAAGGAGCGGACGTACTGGATGAAGGCGAGGATGTCGCCGATCAGCAGCGAACCGCCGATGGCGAGCAGGCCGCCGACGATGCAGACGACGACGTAGCTGAGGTTTCCGATGAAGCCCATGAGCGGCATCATGATGCCCGTCATGAACTGCGACTTCCAGGCCGACTCGTAGAGCTTCTGGTTGGAAAGCTCGAAGGTCGCGATCGAGCGCTCCTCGCCGTTGAAGGCCTTCATGACGGCGTGGCCGCCGTACATCTCCTCGACGTGGCCGTTGACGTGGCCGAGGTACTCCTGCTGGTCGCGGAAGTACTTCTGGGACCTCTTCACGATGAACATGACGAGGATCGCCGAGATCGGCAGTACCGCGATCGAGGTCAGGGTCATGACGACACTGATGCTGAGCATCATGATCAGGACGCCGACGACGGTCGCCAGCGAGCTGATGATCTGCGACAGGCTCTGGTTCAAGGTGTTGCCGACGGTGTCGATGTCGTTGGTGATGCGGGACTGGACCTCGCCGTGGGTGGTGCGGTCGAAGTAGCCGAGCGGCATGCGCCCGATCTTCTCGGCCAGCTCCCTGCGGAGCCGGTAGCCGATCTTCGCCGATACGCTGGAAAGGACGAGTCCCTGCAGGGACATGAGGACCGAGCCCGAGAGATACAACCCGATCAGCGTCAGCATGACGCCGCCGATGTAGTCGAAATCGACGGCTGCGCCGGCCACGCCGGACATCTTGGCCACGACGCCCTCGACGAGCTTGTTCGTGGCTTTGCGCATGACATCCGGACCGATGATCGCGAAGACGGTGCTGCCGGCGGACAGGATGAGGCCGACGACGATGGGGAACCAGTAGGGCTTGAGGAACCGGAGGAGCTTCTTCATCGAACCCTTGAAGTCCTTGGCCTTCTCGCCCCCGCCCATCATGCCCATCGGGCCGCCGCCGGGAGGACCGCCCATGGGTCCGCCGGGACCCTGACGGCGCTGGGCGCCGGGTCCGGGTGCACCGGGAGCGCCGGGCGCACCGGGAGCGGGGTTCGGGTTCGCGTTCTTGTTCTGGTTCATGTCCTTCTTCTCGCTCATCGCGCCAATTCCTCCGCAGACAGCTGGGACAGGGCGATCTCCCTGTAGACGGAGCAGGACTCCATCAGTTCCTTGTGGGTGCCGATACCGACGATGCTACCCTCGTCGAGGACGAGGATCCGGTCCGCCGACAGGACCGTCCCGATGCGCTGGGCCACGATCAGCACCGTCGCGTCGGCGGTCTCCTCGTGGAGCGCCTTCCGGAGCGCCGCATCGGTCTTGAAGTCGAGCGCGGAGAAGCTGTCGTCGAAGATGAAGATCTCGGGGTGAACGGCGAGCGCGCGGGCAATCGAGAGCCGCTGCCGCTGGCCGCCGGAGACGTTGGTGCCGCCCTGGGCGACCGCCATCGCGGTGCCGGCTTCGTTCGCCTCGACGAATTCCGTGGCCTGCGCGACCCGCAGCGCCTGCATCACGTCGTCGTCGGTCGCGTCCGGGTTGCCGTACGCGACGTTCGAACGGACATCGCCGCTGAAGAGCGTTCCCTTCTGCGGGACGTAGCCGATGCGCGCGCGGAGGTCCTTCTGCCGGACGTCCCGGATATCGGTTCCGTCGACGAGGATGCGGCCCTCGGTCACGTCATAGAAGCGGAGAAGCAGGCTGACCAGCGTCGACTTGCCGCTGCCGGTGCTGCCCACGATCGCCGTGGTCTTGCCGGGCTCGGCCGTGAACGAGATGCCGCACAGCACGTCGTCGTCCGCCTTCGGATAGCGGAACCCGACGTTCTGGAACTCGACGAGACCGCAGGCGCCGGGCACGAACGACTTCGGCTCCTTCGGGTCGAGGATCGTGGCCTTGGTGTCGAGGATCTCGCCGATGCGGGTCGCGGCGACGCTGGCGCGCGGGACCATGAAGAACACCATGGACACCATGAGGAAGGAGAAGATGATCTGCATCGCGTACTGGATGAAGGCCATCATGTTGCCGATCTGCATGTTGCCGGCGTCGATCTGCTTGGCGCCGAACCAGAGGATCGCGAGCATCGTGCCGTTCATGATCAGCATCATGATGGGCATCAGCAGGACCATGACGCGGTTGACGAACAGCATCGTCCTGGTGAGGTCCTGGTTCGCGCCGTCGAACTTCTTCTCCTCGATCCTGCGCGTGTTGAACGCGCGGATGACCATGAGACCCGACAGGATCTCGCGGGAGACGAGGTTCAGACGGTCCACCAGCTTCTGCATGGCCTTGAACTTCGGCATCGCGACGGTGAACACGACCAATATGACCGTGAGCAGCGCTCCGACGGCCGCGCCGATGATCCAGGTCATGGAGGCGTCTCCGCCGATGATCTTGATCAGGCCGCCGATGGCCATGATCGGGGCGTAGAACAGGATGCGGAGCAGCATGACCAGCATCATCTGGATCTGCTGGATGTCGTTGGTCGAGCGCGTGATGAGGGACGCCGTGGAGAACTTGTCGAACTCCTCGTTCGCGAAACCCTCTACGGTGCGGAAGGTCCGGCTGCGCAGGTCGCGGCCGACTCCGGACGCCACGCGGGCCGCCAGATACCCGACGAGGATCGTGCACAGCGCGCCCAGCAGGGCGATCAGGAGCATCATGCCGCCCTTGCCCAGCACATAGTTGGTCTGGATCGCGGCCTGGTCGACGCCCGTGGCCTCGTATTCGGTGGTGATCCAGCCCGCGTCGATCTGCTGGAGCGTGGAGGAGGAGACCGTCATCTTGTCCATGGCGTCGTAGATGCCCTGGATCAGCGGGACGCGCATGGCTTCCGGCAGTTTGGCGATGTCGGCCATCTTGAGCTGCGCTATCTGCGCCGGGATGCCGGCGCCCGCGAAGCCGGGGAAGCTCGAAAGGCCCTTCTCGAAGACCTGTCGGAGGGCGACGGCGCGCAATAGGATCGCGTCGAGGTCGGCGCGGTCCACATCGCCGGACGGGGCATAGATGGCCACGTCCTCGGTCACGAGGACGGGATATAGCTTCTCGTACTTCGTCCGGTCGGCTTCCGTCAAATCGCCGTCCTTCAGCAGGCGATACTCGCCCTGCACCGTCGTCGCGTCCGACGCTGGCATCAGGAGCAGCAGGTTGTCGTACTCGGTCGCGCGCAGCGCCTCGGGCACGGCGTCCGCGACGCCTTTCTGCTGGATGCCGACGTTGACGATGCTGGACATGTAGTCCGGAAGGGAGAGGTCGGTCATGGCCTGCGCATACAGCAGGATGAAGATCAGGAGGATCATGAGCGTGTAGGGCTTGAGGAATCGGATCAATCGGAGCATGGGTGGGTTCCTTCCTGCGCGAACGGCATCGTGGGGTGGGGGAAAGCGCACCTGTCGTCGGGATCCATCTTGTCGAGGAGGGTCTTCATGGTCTGGAGGCTGGCGAAGAAGTCGTCCTGCTCGTTCGGTGTCAGCAGCGAGACCTTCCGGGTGAATTCCTCGATCAGGCGGGAATGCATCCCTCCGTCGAGCGCACGGCCCATCTCCGTGAGACGGATCACGGTCCGGCGGCGATCGCTCTCGTCCTGGGCGCATTCCACGAGGCCGGCGTCGATCAGGTGGCGAGCGACCGGCGTGAAGGAACCCTTCTCGAGGTTCAGCCAGCGGGCGACCGTGGACATGGGCGCCCCGCCGTGCATGCGGAGGAAGACGAGGGTGCGGATGTGGGTCATGTTCATGCCGGGAAGACCTTCGGGGGCCGAGGGCGGGCGCATCGAGAAGGTCTGCGCGAATTGCGGGATATGGGAGAACAGCAGGTAGAGTTCCTGTCTCGAAAGCTCCTTCATGCGCCGTCCTCCTTCCACACGAGTCGAATGCCCTTCACTATAGCAGGTCGGTTGCCGGGAATCAATTGGTTAGAAAGTGAACTATCAATGGGAAGGGTTGCCCGACCGACCTTCGCATGGCAGAATGGGACGGCGGAGGTGCGCGCCATGTGGGAGAAGCTGATGAAGCCGATCACCCAGTACCGAGGGCTACCACGACCCGTATACGTTCTTTTCTTCTCGCGCATGGTCAATGCACTCGGCATGTTCGTCGGGCCCATGATGACCTTGATCCTGACCGTCAAGATCGGCTTTTCCTCATCTCTTTCCGGCATCCTGATCACCGTCGCGACGCTCGGCTCCGGGCTCGGTCTCGCAGTGGGCGGGAAGCTCGCCGACCACTTCGGACGCAAGCGCACGATGCTTCTTTTCCAGGGGCTTGCCGCCCTCCTCTACCTTGCCTGCGGATTCCTCACGCCGGCGGATTCCGCCCAGACGCTTCAGAATGGAATCCCGATCGTCGTGCTGCTCATGGCGTCCCCGCTCATCGGTGCGATCAGCCAGCCCGCCGCCGAGGCGATGACCATGGACCTCACCGAGCCGAAGAACCGCAAGGAGTCGTTCTCCCTGATCTACATGGGGTTCAACCTCGGCTTCGCCGTCGGTCCCACACTCGCAGGTCTGCTCTTCCTGCACGAC
>CAXNDY010000004.1:0-14446 GCA_964201095.1 Saccharofermentanales bacterium | reverse complement strand
CCTCCGTGGGAAACAGGCACAGGTCGCAGGCGATCTTGCCCGCGAGACCGTCTTCAAGGGAGTAGGCGTCGAAGTCGACGAGGTCGCCGAGCAGTTTGTCGAGCTGCTCCTTGATGTAGGAACAGACCAGACGTTCCAGCGAGATGATGACGGCCTTCTTCTTCATGAGGAAGTCTCCTCCAATGGGACGAATGGGCTGTATGTGGGCCAATACATGCCCTATCCGCCCATATTACCCGAGTCGGCGGGGATGCGCAACGTCCCTGCGGTGCGAGTAGATGGCACGGCTTTTGCTACATGTATGGCAGGAACGATTCATCGAAAGTGGAGGGATTCGACATGCCGGAAGTCAGGACGAGCCAGTATCAGAATTTCCTGAGCCAGTTGGAAAAGGCGGCCCGGATCCTCGGGCTCGCGAGGAACGAATACGAGGCCATCAAGTACCCGGAGCGCGAGTTGACCGTGAATTTCCCCGTCATCATGGACAACGGCGAAGTCCGCATGTTCACCGGATACCGCGTCCAGCACTGCTCCTCCCGCGGACCCTGCAAGGGCGGCATCCGCTTCCACCCCGACGTCGAGATGGACGAGATCCGGGCGCTGTCCGCCTGGATGACCTTCAAGTGCGCCGTGGTGAACATTCCCTATGGCGGGGCCAAGGGCGGAGTCACCTGCGATCCGTCCCAGTTGTCGGAGACCGAGCTGCGCCGACTGACGCGGCGATACACCGCGATGATCCTGCCGCTGATCGGGCCCGACCGCGACATCCCGGCGCCCGACGTCAACACCAACGGCAAGGTCATGGGCTGGATCATGGACACGTACAGCATGTTCATGGGATATGCCGTTCCCGGTGTCGTGACGGGCAAGCCGCTGGAGATCGGCGGGTCGCTGGGACGTCTGGAGGCGACCGGGCGCGGCGTCATGTTCATGGTGCGCGAGCAGGCCCGGAACCGGGGCTGGGATCTGGCGAAGACGACCGTCGCGATCCAGGGGTTCGGAAACGTCGGCTCCATCGCCGCGAAGCTGATCTCCGGACTCGGGGCGAGGATCGTGGCCGTCAGCGACGTCGCCGGCGGCTTCCATCACCCGGAAGGACTCGACATCGAGGCGATGCGTCGCTACGCGGCGGAGCACAAGGGTCTCGAGGGCTACACGGCTCCCGGCATGATGCGCATCGGCCAGGAGGAACTGCTGTCCCTGGACGTCGACTTCCTGGTCCCGGCCGCGCTGGAGAACCAGATCACCCTCGCTCTGGCGGACCGCATCCGCGCGAAGGTCGTCGTGGAAGGCGCGAACGGCCCCGTTTCCTTCGAGGCCGACCAGCGGCTTTCGGCGCGCGGCGTGACCGTCGTGCCCGACATCCTTGCGAATGCCGGAGGGGTCGTCTGCTCCTATTTCGAGTGGGTCCAGAACCTCCAGTCCGTCATGTGGGACGAGGACCAGGTCAACCGCGACCTCGAAAGGATCATGCTGCGGGCCTACGAGGACGTCGTGGCCATGTCCGTCGAAAAGAAGACGACGCTGCGCGAGGCGGCCTACTGCATCGCGCTCAAGAGGATTTCAGCGGCGAAGAGCATCCGGGGCGTGTTCCCGTAAGGGAGACCCCTCAGGAAAGGAGTGGCCCATGAGACCCTTCTCCCGGTTGGGACAGGAGATCCTGCCTTCGTCGACCCTCGCCATCGACACGCTTTACAAGTCGCTCAAGGCGTCCGGGGTGGACGTCATCGGGTTCGGCGCGGGCGAGCCGGACTTCGATACGCCCGAGTCGGTGCGGGAAGCGGGGAAGCGGGCCATCGACGAGGGGCTGACGCGCTATACGCCCGTCGCGGGCACGGGGGAGCTGCGCGACGCGATCTGCGGGAAACTGCGCAGGGACTATCGACTCGAATACGGCGTGGACCAGATCGTCGTGTCCAACGGGGCGAAGCAGAGTCTCTTCAATGCCCTGTTCGCGCTGCTCGACCCGGGCGACGAGGTCCTGATCCCCTCCCCCTACTGGATCAGCTACCCGGAGATGGTCCGCATGTGCAACGGCGTGCCGGTCTTCATCGAAACCCGCGGCGAAGGGGGCTTCCGGCTCCCGCTGGAGCGCCTGGAGTCCCTGGTCACCCCCCGCACCAAGGTGCTGGTCCTCAACAGTCCGGGCAATCCCACGGGGACGGTCTACACGCGCGGGGAACTGTCGGCGGTGGCGGAATTCGTGCTCAGGCACGACCTCCATGTCCTGTCCGACGACATCTACGAGAAGCTCCTCTATGACGGACGCGAATTCACGAGCCTGGCCATGCTGGGGGAGGAGCTCCGGAAGAGGACGGTCGTCATCAACGGCGTCTCCAAGAGCCACGCCATGACCGGGTGGCGGATCGGCTACTCCGCCTCGTCCAGGGAACTGGCGCAGATCATGGTCCGCGTGCAGAGCCACATGACCTCCAACAGCAGCTCCATCGGCCAGGCCGCGGCGACGGAGGCCCTGCGGGGATCGCAGGATTCGGTCGGGCAGATGCGGGATGCCTTCCAGCGTCGGCGCGACGCGATGGTACGCCGCATCCGGGCCATGCCGGAGGTGGACTGCGCGGTGCCGGAAGGCGCGTTCTACGTCATGATGGACATCCGCCGCCTGAAGGGAAGGACGCTGGACGGGCAGAGGATCGCGTCGTCCGACGACCTGTGCTCGCTGCTGCTTCGGAACGCCCGCATCGCCCTGGTTCCCGGTTCGGGTTTCGGAACGGACGACCACGTCCGGCTCTCCTTCGCGACGTCGGAGGAGAACATCGAGCGGGGCATGGACCGTCTCGAGGACTGCATCCGGAATTCCATCCGATGACGGCCGGACCTCGGCCAGGGAAAAGGATCTGCGTCCTCTCCACAGGGGGCACCATCGCCAGCACGCCGAGCGACTCCGGTCTCGTGCCCACGCTCGATGCCGCCCGCCTCGTGGAGATGGCGTCGATTCCGGAGACGCTGTGCCGGATCGGGACGGTGACGCTGTTCCAGCTGGACAGCACGAACATCCAGCCGGAGGAGTGGAAGGAGATCGCCCGGGAGATCCATGCCAGACGGCACGAATTCGACGGTTTCGTGGTGCTCCACGGCACCGACACGATGGCCTACACGTCCTCCATGCTGTCGTTCATGCTGCCGGGACTGGACCGCCCCGTCGTGCTGACGGGATCGCAGCTGCCCATGGGGACGAAGGACGGCGACGCCCCGGCGAATCTCCGACAGGCCGTCGAGGTGGCCACGACGGACCTCCAGGGGGTCTTCGTGGTCTTCGACGGGACCATCATCCGCGGGACCCGCGCGACCAAGCTCCGGACGACCAGCCGCAACGCGTTCGAAAGCATCAACTCCGAACCGGTGGGCGTCTTCGAAGGGGCCCGCATGGTCCTGGCACCGGTCCGCACGGCGCGGGTGCAGGGCCCCGTGGAGCTGGACGTCCGGCTGGACCCGTATGTGTTCCTCCTGAAGATGATCCCGGGTACCCGCCCGGAACTGTTCGACCACCTCCGGCTTCTGGACTACCGCGGCCTCGTCGTCGAAGGGTTCGGGCTCGGAGGCGTGCATTTCCTGCGTCGGAACGTGCTGCAGAAGATCGGCGAGCTCATCGACGCCGGGATTTCCGTGGTCATGACATCGCAATGCACCTACGAACCGTCCGATCTGTCGATCTACGAGGCCGGCATCAAGGCCATGCATTCCGGCATCATCCCGGGCCTGGACATGACCACGGAATCGGCCGTGACCAAGCTCATGTGGGTGCTCGGCCACACGAGGGACCGCGCCTCCGTCGCCCGGCTCATGCGCGCGGACCTGGCCGGCGAAGTCGGGGACAGCCTGACCACGGGGATTGGCACGGGATTTGCTTGAGTCATGTAGAAGCCAACGAGGAATGGGGAAGAAGGGCAACCGCACGATGAAGAGCATGGGAAAGACAGAGGTCCGTCCGGGAGTCCTGGAGCAGGCGTTGGCCCTCCAGCCGGAGTGGTCGGAGATGAGACACTACTTCCACCGGAATCCGGAACTGGGACTGGACCTTCCGGTCACGACGGCGAAGGTCCGCGAGGTGCTTTCGTCCTACGGCATCCCCCACGAGAACCTGGGCCCCGCCGGAATCCGGGCCCGCATCGGGCGTGACGGGGGCCGGAGGATCCTGTTCCGCGGAGACATGGACGCGCTGCCCATCGAGGAGGCCACCGGTCTTCCCTTCGCCTCGACGAATCCCGGGCGGATGCACGCCTGCGGACACGATCTGCACACGACCATGCTGCTCGGCGCGGCGAAGCTCCTGAAACTCCGGGAGGAGGATCTGGACGGAGAGGTCGTCCTGATGTTCCAGCCCGGCGAGGAGACCGCCGACGGCGCCGCGACGATGATCCGTGCCGGCGTCCTCGAGCCCGCCCCCGACCGGGCGGTCGCCATCCACGTCTCCGCCTCCGAGGAATATCCGACCGGCGTCGCCGTGCTGAATGCCAGCCGGGTCCTGGCTTCCTGCGACCGCTTCACCGTGACCGTCATCGGCAAGGGTGGCCACGGCTCCGAACCCCAGAACTGCCGCAACCCCATCTATGGAGCGCTCCGGATCATCGAGTCCCTGACCGACCTCTCCCGGTTCGAGACGACGCCCCAGTCCCCGCTGGTGCTGACGGTCTGCCGGATCGAGGCGGGCACGGCACCGAACATCATCCCCGAGACCGCTATCTTCGCAGGAACCCTCCGGATGGTCGACGAGGCCGCGCGAGCCATCGTCAAGGAGCGGATGCGGACCATCGTGGAATCCGTCGCCACCGCCCACGCGATGCAGGGACGGCTGGTCTTCGACGAGAGTATCCCCATGGTCGCCAACGACCCGGCCTTCACCCGGGAGGTCCACGGCTGGCTTTCCGACGGCCTCGACGGGATGATCGTCGCACCGCTCGGCGACTACTCCGCCATGGGCAGCGACGATTTCGCCCTGATCTCCGGTTCCACGCCCTCCTGCTATCTCTACATCCTCAGCCATTCGCCCGAGGGCCGCCACTTCACGGAGCACAACCCCGGCGTGATCCACGACGACGATGCGGCCGCCTATGGCGCGGCCGCCTTCGCGCAGATCGCCCTCCGCTATCTCGCGGCTCGAAGCCCGGAATCCGAAGGGAGGCAACCATGAACCCGCATCTGAAGAACATCATCGAAGGACTGATCGTCCAGGACGAAAAGGGAGCCTACTCCCTGCACACGCTGCAGGAGAGGATGGAGTACTTCCACACGACGGCCTTCAGTCTCGCGTGCCTCAAGGACGGCCGGATCGACTTCGTCTACAGCACCGGCACCAAGGAGCACGACGGCACCGAACGCGTCGACGACCACACCCCCTTCATGGCGGCCTCCATCAGCAAGGCCGTCTTCGCGGTCGGCGTCATGAAGCTGGTGCAGCAGGGCGTCCTCGACCTGGACCGCGACGTGAACGGGTACCTGAAAGGGTACCAGGTGGCCGCCGACCCCGGCCTGTCCAACCGCGTCACGCTGCGCATGATCCTGGGCCATCTCGCGGGACTCAACGTCGACGGGTTCGGGGGGTACGAGGTCGGACAGCCGACGCCGACGGTGATGCAGGTGCTGAACGGCGAGGCGCCCGCGAAGACGCCGATGCTGCGCGTCGTCCGCCCGCAGAACACGTTCGTCCCGAAGACCGCCGAAAACCCGACCGGCCCATACTCGGGCGGGGGCTTCGTCCTCGCCATGAAGGTCGTCTGCGACGTCCTGGGAAGGGACGATTTCGCCGCGATCCTGGACGAACTGGTGCTGGTTCCCTTCGGCATGAAGCACAGCACCTTCCGTCAGTCGAACGAGCCCGGATTCCACGCGGTCTACGACCAGCGGCCTCCGACGGGCTACAACGCCACGCGCGACGGCCGGCGCCTCGACACCTACGTGCCCATCCCGGGCGGACACCACGTCTACACCGAACTCGCCGCCGGCGGCCTGTGGTCGACGGCCGAGGACCTGGCTCTCTTCGGCGCGAGGCTCATGGAGATCCTCCGCGAGGACAACGACCCGTCGCTGCGCCGGGACACCCTGCGGCAGATGCTGGTCCAGCAGCCGGGGTCCGAGAACGGAATCGGCTTCTACATCTACCCGACCGACGACCCGGACGTCTCCATGTTCGCGCATACCGGCTGCAACGACGGCTTCCTGAGCATGGCCTACTACTTCACCAACGGCTACGGGCTGACGATGACCCTGAACTCCAACGAGGGCCTGGACTTCTACTACACCGTCGGCCGCACGGTCGCCCACGAGTACGGACTCCCCATCAGCAAGGTCTAGACGCACGGGAAGCGCGAGGCGCACGAAACGCACCAGGAAACGGAGGCGCGCGAGATGGTCGACATCCTGATACGGAACGGGTTCGTGGTCGATGGTACCGGCAGAAAAGGGCAGTTCGCCGATGTCGCGGTCCAGAGCGGGCGGATCCTGCGGATCGAGCCCGACATGCAGGTCGAGGCCGTCCGGACGATCGACGCCGCCGGACGGGTCGTCTCCCCCGGGTTCATCGACGACCACACGCACGGGGACCAGTTCTTCCTGTTCGGCACCGACGCGTACAACCTGCTGGAACAGGGCGTGACCACCGAGATCACGGGCAACTGCGGCGGGTCCATCGTCCCGTATCACGAGGGGCTTCTGGACGCGGTCCGCGGGATGGTCCCGGATGAACTGGTCGAGCAGGTCCGGCAGGGCACGCAGGACTTCCGGTCCTTCGTCCAGCTGGCTTCCCGGACGCCGACGGGGACCAACATGGCCTTCTACGTCGGTGCGGGCAATCTCCGCGCGAAGGTCGTGGGCTTCTCGGACGCGAAACCGACACCGGCCCAGATGGACGAGATGAAGGCGCTGGTCGCGGAAGCCATGGCGTGCGGGTTCCTCGGGCTTTCCTCCGGCCTGGTCTATCCTCCGTCCGTCTACGCGGACCGCGAGGAGCTGACGGAGCTGTGCCGGGTCGTCGCCGCCCACGGGGGATGCTACGTTTCCCACATCCGCGGCGAATGCGACACCGTGGTCGAAGCGGTCGCCGAGGCCATCTCCATCGGGGAGACGGCCGGATGCGACGTCGTCGTCTCCCACCACAAGATCGGCGGAAAGGCCAACGCCGGCGTCTCGGCCGTGACGCTGGGCCTGATCCGCGACGCCAACCGGCGCGGCCGGATCCGCGTCCTGGCGGACCAGTATCCCTTCACCGCCGGACACACCGCGCTGGTGTCCGTCCTCGACCCGGTCTTCGCGACCGAGGGCGTCCGGGTGCTCGTCGAAAAGCTCGCGGATCCCGGGTTCCGCCGTCGCGTCGCGGACAACCTCCACCAGCCGGACTCACAGAGCCTGATCCGCTTCAGCGGCTTCGACGGATGCCTCATCATCGGGGCGTCCCGCACTCCGGACTGCGTCGGCCGGACGATCGCCGACATCGCCTCCGAACGCCACGCGGACCCCACCGAGACCCTGTTCGACCTCATCGTCGACAACCGCGGGGACGCCGATGCCGCGTACTTCTACCAGAACGAGGTGGACATGCTCGCCATCCTCGCCAGTCCCTACACGATGGGCGGCTCCGACTGCGGGCACAACGTCGCGCACTTCGACCCCGAGACCCCGGGCGGCCAGCACCCGCGCGCCGTGAGCACCTTCCCGAAGCATCTGCGCATGGTGCGCGAGCGGGGACTCTTCAGCCTGGAGGAGGCAGTGCGTCGCATCACCCTCCAACCCGCCCGGATGGTCGGCCTCGCCGATACGGGGGTTCTCCGGGAGGGATTCCGGGCCGACCTCTGCGTCTTCGATTGGGAGCATGTCTCCGAGACCAACGACTACCTCCACCCGCACCGCCGCAACCTCGGCATCGACCATGTCCTCGTCAATGGCCAGATCGCCGTGGAGAACGGCGTCTACACCGGCATCCGCTCCGGCGCGATGCTCTGGAAGGGGAAGTGAGCGCCATGGAACCCCTGAAGACCTACGCGGGCAACATCCTTTCCCATTCCTGCAGCGTGAGGCAGGGCGACAACGTCATGATCTTCGCCGAAGGACTGGAGGCGAAGCCGCTGGCCGTCGAACTGGTGGACGGAGCCTACGCGCTTGGCGCCAATCCCTTCGTGGAGCTGGTGGACACGGAGATCCAGCTGCATGTCCTCCGGAGATGCAACGCGGGACAGATGGAGACGCTGGGCGACTACCTCCTCGAGAAGATCCGCCGCATGGACGTGCTGATCGTCGTGTCCGCGCTCGAAAGCCCCTTCGTCTACCACAAGGTCCCCGCGGAGAAGATGTCCCTCTTCAACCGCAACTTCATGCAGCGCTGCTTCTTCGGGCATGCCGTCATGAACACCCGGTGGATCTACCTCAAATACCCGACGCGGTCCATGGCGCTCCTGTCGGGGATGGACCAGCCGTCCTTCGAGGACTACTACTTCTCCGTCTGCAACCTGGACTACTCCGGGATGTCCAGGAAGATGGACGCGCTGGTGGAACGCATGTCCCGGACGGACCGGGTGCGGATCGTCGGCCCGGGCACCGACCTCTCGTTCTCCATCAAGGGGGTTCCGACCGTCAAGTCGGACGGAAAGAACGGCCTGCCGGACGGCGAGGTGTTCACGGCGCCCGTGAAGGACTCCGTCCAGGGCACCATCTCCTTCAACGTCCCGCTCTTCATGCGCGGAACCCTGCATGAGAACATCCGTCTCGTGGTCGAGGGGGGGCGGATCGTCGACGCCACCTCCAGCGACACACCGGAACTCACCCGCATCCTCGACACCGACGAGGGCTCGCGGTACTTCGGCGAGTTCGCCTTCGGGCTCAACCCGCACATCACGTCACCGATGAAGGACATCCTCTTCGACGAGAAGATGGGCGGCAGCATCCACATGGCCGTGGGCAACTCCTACGCCATGACCGACAACGGCAACCACTCCGTCGTCCACATGGACGTCGTGAGCCTGCAGACCCCCGGACATGGAGGGGGAGAGGTCTATCTCGACGACGTCCTCGTCCGCAAGGACGGTCGATTCGTCGATGCGTCCCTGGCGGCGCTGGACGCGCTGGACTGAAGGTCTGCCCCCCGGGTCGACCTGCGGGGGCGGGATGTCTGGACAGGCATCGGAGAAAGGAAGGGTGGTGTTGAGATCCTAGGGTCCCGGAACTCGAATCGGAGAGATGAAATGGACGAGAAAACCCAGAATCGGAGGGAAAGACGAATGGACCAGGAAGTCACAGCGACCATCCAGCCAATCGACGAAAAGGCAGCGAAGAAGGCCAGTTCGAAGCTGTACCACAAGAACTACCTGTTCTACGGATTGTTCAACCTCGCCATCTCGGTCATGTGGGGCGCCTACAACAACTACTTCCCCATCATCCTGCAGGGTGGGCGCGCCGATTTCACCACCGGAGGCATCGTCGCCACGGGCTTCGGCCTGAGCGCCTTCGCCACCGGCCTCATCATGAGCATGGACAACATCCTCGGCGTCGCCGCGAGTCCGCTGTTCGGCGCCATGGGCGACAAGTCCCTCAGCCGCAAGAAGATCGGCGGCATCCTGGGCATCCTCTGCGCCCTCTTCTTCATCTCGATCCCCACCATCGCGAAGGTCGTCACGCCGGAGACCAGCGGCCAGACCCTGCAGCTTCTCTTCCCTTTGATCTTCGTCGTCTTCGCCGCGTTCCTCTGCGTCCTGACGGACAACTGGGGCGGAAACTACCGCGCCGGCTACCAGTTCACCGCCGTCCCGAAGCTGCACCACAGCACCATGTCCTCCTTCTCCGTCACGTTCGGCGGCATCGGCTACGTCGCCTCCACGCTGCTGGCCAGCGTCCTCTACAACATCGACCACGCGTATCCCTTCTACCTCGGCGCGGCGCTCGAACTGATCGTATGTACGCTTTTCCTGGCGACCATGCCCGCTGAAACGGAAAAGAACGCCCGACTCGTCAAGGAGATGGCGGCCACCGGCAAGAAGCGCGCCAACCCCTTCAAGACCATCAAGGAAGTCTGGCTCCTCCTCACCCCGAAGGCCCGCTGGAGCTTCCTCCTGATCCTCGTCTTCAAGGACCTCGGCTACTTCGGCATCTACGGCCTGCAGACGTTCGCGTCCTCCTGGATGCTCAACAAGCACGGCATCGCCCCCAACGTGGCGGCCATCACGACCGCCGTGTACTTCCTCGTCTACACGCTCGTCGCCATCCCGATCGGCCTCCTGGCCGACAAGGTCAGCAAGTTCCGGCTCTTCATCGTCTCCCTCCTGCTCATGATCGCCGGCGGCGTACTGTTCCTGACCATCGCCTCGACGGTGCCGATCATCATGGGCCTCTGCATCCTCCTCGGCATCGGCGCCTGCATCCTCGACGTCATCACGATGCCGCTCATGCAGTCCCTCCTGCCCGATGGCGTCAACGCCCAGGGCACCATCTTCTCCCTGGCCCTCGCCTCCATCGTCATCTTCACGGTCATCACCGTTCCCCTGCAGGGCTTCTTCATCGACCTGACCAAGGACTACGACTCGATGTTCTACTCGATGATCATCGGCGCCGTGCTCGCCTTCATCCCGCTGTACTTCCTCTGGACGCTGCTGAAGAGCGACAAGTCCACCGTCGTCAAGGGGTAGACCGCGAAATCCCGACCCAGGGAAACCGTTGCGGCTGCAGTCGTCCTCCGGGACGGCTGCAGTCGGTACTCCCGAAGCACCCGGTGCGCACGGGGCTCAAGGAAACAAGGAGCTCAAGGAACCGATGAGACGCATCAGAGACGCAGGAATCACCATCGGAACCCACCCGACCGGACCCCGCAACTCCATCGCCGACGTGGACGGCGTGACCGTCGGTCACGTCACCCTGGACGATGGAAGGGCGAAGACCGGCGTGACCGCCATTCTGCCCGCGCCGGGCAACGTCTTCCGGAGCAAGCTGCTCTGTGGAGCGGTGGTCTTCAATGGATATGGAAAATATGTCGGCCTGGTCCAGATCGAGGAACTCGGAACGCTGGAATCGCCGATTGTCCTGACCAACACGCTTGCGATCGGCGACGCCGTGCGCGGGCTCGTCGAGGAGAGGCTCGCCGCGGACCCCGGCATCGGGCGCGAAGCCGGGACCTTCAACCCGGTCGTCCTCGAATGCAACGACGGGGTGCTGAACGACCTCCGCGCCCTTCCCGTGCGGCCGGAGCATGTTCGCGACGCCATCGCGCGCGCCGCGCCCGACTTCGAGCAGGGCGCCGTCGGAGCCGGAACCGGTATGTCGGCCTACCAGCTCAAGGGCGGCATCGGGTCCGCCTCGCGGACGGCGGTCGTGTTCGGCAGGACCTATACGCTCGGGGGGCTGGTCCTGACCACCATGGGACGCCTCCAGGACCTCGTCGTCGACGGCCGGCCCATCGGCCGCCGCCTCGCCGCCGCTCGGGACGCCGCGCCCCCGCAGCCGGACAAGGGCTCCATCGTCCTCGTCGTCGCGACCGACGCCCCGCTTTCGTCGCGCCAGCTGAAGCGGCTCGCGCGCCGCTGCCTCGTCGGCATCTCCCGGACCGGCTCCCACCTGGGGCACGGCAGCGGTGAGGTAGCCCTCGCCTTCTCGACGGCCCACCGCGTGCCCCACGACGCCGACGCCCTGCTGTCGTTCGATTTCCTGCCGGACGGCCAACTCGACCTCCTCTTCGAGCCGCTGGTCGAACTGGTCGAGGAGGCGATCCTCGACTCCATGTTCCTGGCCGCGGACACGGTCGGTCGGGACGGGAACCGTCGGGACTCCCTGGCCGGGCTGCTCTTCGGACCGGAAGGCTTCGATGGCTCCGACGGGCGGGACGGCGCGCCATGCTGAGCATCGGCATCCTCGGCGGGATGGGCCCACTCGCCACCGTCCGGCTCTTCGAGGAGATCGTCCTGAACACCTCGGCGCGATGTGACCAGGAGCACCTGCGCGTCCTCGTCGACGACAACCCGCGGATTCCCGACCGCACGGCGTACCTTCTCGGCCAGGGACCCAGCCCCGAGGCGGAGATCGTCCGGATGGCGCAGGGCCTCCTGGATCGCGGCGCCGACCTCCTCGTCATGGCCTGCAACACCGCCCATTTCTTCGCGCCGGCGGTGGTCGCCATCGCGGGGGACCGCTTCATCGACATGGTCGAGGAGACCGCGAAGTCGGTGCGACGGACCCACCCCGACCGCAAGGAATTCGTGCTGATGGCCACGCTGGGCACCTATGTGGGAAAGGTCTACGAGGACGTCTTCGCGCGCTATGGACTCCGCGTGCTGCAGCCGGACGACCGGGAGAAGCAGGTCGTCATGGAGCGGATCCACGCGGTCAAGGCCGGAGACTTCGCCCCTCCCGACGACTACCGCCGGATCCTCGCCGACTACCAGACGAAGGGGAAGGACGCATTTCTGCTCGGATGCACGGAACTGTCCGTCCTGAACCACCGCTTCGACCTGCCGGGGCTGCAGGTGGACCCGCTCCGCATCCTCGCCCGGGAGGCCATCCGCAGGGCGGGGGGCACGACCGTCGACCCAGAGAAGGGGGAAAGACCATGCGCGAATTCCTGAACCCACAGGCCGCGGCGCTCCAGCAGGGGGGCATCCGCGCGATGTTCGACCGGATGGCGGGCCGGGAAGGCCTGATCAGCCTCGCCGTCGGCGAACCGGACTTCGGCACGCACCCCGACATCGTCGAAGCCGGATGCAGGGCGCTTCGCGATGGATTCACGCACTACACGCCCAACGCCGGATACCTCGACCTGCGCGAAGCCATCGTCGAGACGATGCGGCCCCAGGGTCTGTCCTACGATCCGGGCTCCGAGGTCATCGTCACCGTCGGCGCCATGGGCGCGCTCGCCCAGCTCTTCTGGGTCCTCCTGTCCCCCGGGGACGAGGTGATCGTCCAGGAGCCCGTCTGGGTCAACTACTACACCATGATCTCCTATCCCGGCGGCGTGCCGGTGCCGGTCCGCACGACCGACGACAACGGCTTCCGACTGCGGGCGGCGGACATCGAAGCGCGCATCACCCCGCGCACCAAGGTCCTTCTCCTCAACAACCCGGGCAATCCCACCGGCGCCTACCTGAAACGGGAAGAACTCCAGGAGATCGCCGAGCTCGCCCAGAAGCACGACCTCCTCGTGATCTCCGACGAGGTCTACGGACTTCTCCTGTACGACGGCAACCAGCCCGCATCCATCGCCTCCTTCCCCGGCATGAAGGAGCGGACGGTCGTCATCAACGGCTTCTCCAAGGCCTACGCCATGACCGGCTGGAGGATCGGATACGCCCTCGGTCCCGTGGCCATCCTCCGCAAGATGGTCCTCCTCCAGGAGAACGTGATCTCCTGCGTGGCGGCCGCGACGCAGAAGGCGGCCGCCTACGCGCTCTCCCGCCCGGACATCGTGCAGGGGATGGTGACGGTCTACGAAGAGAAGCGCAACCTCCTGCTGGAAGGACTCTCGCGCATCGAGGGGGTCCGGTGCACCCGCCCCGGGGGCGCCTTCTATCTGTTCCCCGATATCTCGTCGATCTGCCCGGACTCGAAGGCCTTCTGCTTCGACCTGCTCGACCGAGCCGCCGTCGCCTGCATTCCGGGCGTCTCGTTCGGGGATGCCGGGGAGGGGCACATCCGCATGAGCTACGCCAATTCCAAGGAGAACCTGACGGCGGCCGCCGAGCGGCTCCAGGAATACGTGCGCCGGTTCCGCCGCGCCTGAGGGGAGGTCCGACATGCTGGGACGAAGCGACCGGAGCCACCTCCTGCAGGAGAGGGACTTCAAGTACCCCCTCCAGGACCCTGCGGACCCCAATCTCTACCGGGACCTCTACCCCTACGACGAAGCCCCCCGGCTCGCCTTCAACAACCGCAAGGTCCCCATGAACATGCCGGCGGAGATCTGGCTGACGGACACGACGTTCCGGGACGGCCAGCAGTCCCGCGCGCCCTATTCCCCGAAGAACATCGTGGACCTCTACCGCATGATGCACGACCTCGGCGGGGAGCAGGGGATCATCCGCCAGACCGAGTTCTTCGCATACTCCGCCAAGGACCGCAAGGCCATCGAGGACTGCCTCGCCCTCGGATACCGCTATCCGGAGGTCACGACCTGGATCCGCGCCAGCCGAAAGGACTTCGAGACGGTCAAGAGCCTCGGCGTCAAGGAGACCGGCATCCTCGTCAGCTGCTCGGACTACCACATCTTCCGCAAGCTGAAGATGACCCGGAGGCAGGCGCTCGACCACTACCTGGGCGTGGTCTCCGAGATCTTCGAGTTCGGCCTGGTGCCGCGGTGCCATTTCGAGGACATCACCCGCGCGGACTACTACGGCTTCGTCGTCCCCTTCGTCAACGAGCTCATGGCGCTGTCACGGTCCGCCGGCATCCCGGTCCGGATCCGCTGCTGCGACACCATGGGCTACGGCGTTCCCTTCTCGGGCAGTTCGCTGCCCCGGAGCGTGCC
>CAXNDY010000003.1:0-17664 GCA_964201095.1 Saccharofermentanales bacterium | reverse complement strand
GATCTTCGGCTTCGATCTCACGCACGCGGGAATCACCGGGACCGAAAACCTTCTGATTGCCATGCTCGAGGAACCGGAGTGGGTGCGCGAGATGTTCGATACCCTGCTCGACACATCGATCGCTCTCTTCGACCGCGTCTGGGATGCGGGGTACCATTTCGACGGCGTCATGTGGCCGGACGACATGGGCTACAAGGGGACCCAGTTCTTCTCGCTGCCGCTCTACCGCGACCTGCTCAAGCCCGTGCACGCGCGCGCCGTGGAATGGGCGCATTCGAAAGGTGCGAAGGTGCGGCTCCATTCCTGCGGCGATATCCGGCCCTTCGTCCCCGAACTGGTCGAGATCGGCATCGACGCGCTCAATCCGTTGGAGATCAAGGCCGGGATGGACCCGTTCGTGCTCAAGAAGGACTTCGGAGACCGACTCGTGCTCCATGGGGGGATCGACGCCCAGAGGATGAAGGACGAGGAGTGGGTGATGGCGGAGATCGACCGGCTGGTTCCGGTTCTGAAGGACAAGGGCGGCTACATCTTCGCCTCGGACCATTCGATTCCGTCGGACGTCCCCTATGCCACGATGCAGCGCATCCTGCGGCACGTGAAGGAACTCTGACAGGCATACGGAAAGGAGCGCACATGTACAGGATCGGCGTCGACTCGTTCATCTGGTCGGAGGCGTTCAGCGGGAAGGACGTCTGGATCATCCCGAAGGCGAAGGAACTGGGGTTCTCGACCATCGACCTGTCCATCTCGAAGCCCTTCCAGTTTCCACTCGAGGCGGTCCGCCGGGAACTGGCGGAGACCGGACTCGAGGCGGTTACCACGACGACGCTGCCGCTCGACGGGAACCTCATCTCGCCCGATCCGGAGGTCCGGCGCCGGGGCGTCCTCCACATGAAGAAGATGATCGACATCAACCGTGAAATCGGCTCCCGAATCACGGGGGGTGTGAACTATGCGGCTTGGGGCTATCTGACGAAGAGGCCTCGGACGGAACGCGAATGGGACTGGTCCATCGAGGCCATGCGCGAAGTGGCGCACTACGCCCGCGAAACCAGCGAGGTCACGATCTGCGTCGAGTGCATCAACCGATTCGAGACCCACTTCCTGAACATCGCCGCCGACGCCGTCCGATACTGCGACGAGGTCGGGACCGGAAACCTGAAGGTCCACCTCGACACCTTCCACATGATCCGCGAGGAGAAGAGCTTCCGCGGCGCGGTGGAGACCTGCGGCAAGCGGTATCTCGGCTACATCCACGTGTGCGAGAACGACCGCGGCATCCCAGGCACGGGTCTCGTCCCCTGGAAGGAATTCTTCCAGGCCGTGAAGGATGTCGACTATGACGGACCCATGGTCATCGAGTCGTTCGACCCGGACTTCGAGGAACTGAATGGAAACTGCGCCATCTGGCGGAGGCTGGCCGACTCCGGCGAGCAGCTCGCCGTCCTGGGCCGCGCGCATCTGATGCGTGTCGCGCACGAGGTGTGGAGTCGTGGCTGAGTCCGGGCGAGTCGCCATCGACTGCGACGATGCCGCTGTGGAAATGAAGCAGGCTCTCCTCGTGCATCTGCGCGGCATCGGCATCGACGTCACGGACCTCGAATACGCGCGGTCCCACATCGGTGCCATGTACCCGGAAATCGGGTTCCATCTGGCCTGCCAGGTCCGCGACCGCGTCTTCGATCGGGGCGTCCTGATCTGCGGCACGGGCCTTGGGATGGCCATCGTCGCCAACAAGGTCGAAGGCGTCTACGCCGGCGTCTGCCACGACGTCTATTCCGCCGAACGTCTCGCCAGGAGCAACGACGCGCAGGTCCTGACGCTGGGGCAGCGGGTCATCGGCATCGAACACGCGAAGAAGGTCGTCGAAGTATGGCTCGCCTCGCGCTTCGAAGGCGGCGGCTCCATCCCCAAGGTCGAACAGATGCGTCGAATCGAGCACGACTCCTTCCATCCCGGAGAATGACCGCGCCGATCCAAGGACAGGACCAGGAGGCACTCCCATGAAGAAGATCGTCAACCAGCCCGACCGCGTCGTCGACGAAATGCTCGAAGGCTTCCTGCTCGCCGGCCGCGACCGGGTCGCCGCGACGGACAATCCCAGGGTCCTCAAATACCGGCATGCCCCCGTTCCGGGCAAGGTCGGCATCGTCACCGGCGGAGGGTCGGGCCACAAACCCGCCTTCATCGGCTACATCGGACGAAACATGGTCGACGCCGTCGCCGTCGGAGAGATCTTCTCCTCGCCCCCGGCCCGGATGTTCTTCGACGCGTTCGTCGCCGCAGATGCCGGACGCGGGGTCGCCTGCCTCTACGGCAACTACGCGGGCGACAACATGAACGTCCGCATGGCACTGGAAATGGCCGAAGAGGCCGGAATCGAGGTCAGGACCGTCGTCGCGGACGACGACGTCCCATCCGCTCCCAGGTCGCGCACCGGGGACCGACGCGGCGTGGCGGGCGAGATTCTGATGTGGAAGGTCGGCGGTGCGATGGCCGCGCTCGGGGCCGACCTCGACGCAGTCGTCGCGGCGGCGCGAAAAGCCATCTCGAACACCCGAAGCATGGGAATCGGACTCGCTCCCTGCACCATCCCCGAAGTCGGCCACCCGAACTTCGACATCGCGGAGGGCATGATGGAGGTAGGAATCGGCCACCACGGCGAGCCCGGCATCGAGATCGCCCCCCTCGAACCTTCCGTCCGCCTGGCCGAACGCATGCTCGATGTGATCCTACCCGATCTTCCGTTCTCCCGTGGGGACGAAGTCGCCGTGCTGGTCTCGGGCCTCGGCTCCACCCCGCTCATGGAGCAGTACATCTTCTTCAACGACGTCGCGAAGCGCCTCGACGCCGAAGGCATCCGCATCCACCGGTCCTATGTCGGCAACTACTTCACCTCCCTCGAGATGAACGGCATCACGCTCACGCTGATGAAACTCGATGACGAGCTCAGGACCTGCCTCGATCTCGAGACCGATGCCTACGGGCTCTGCCAGCACGGTCCGCAGACGGGGAAGGGCTGACCATGGAAGGAGTGCCGCTTCGCTCCTTCCCGAACACCGACGGCATGTCCATCGTCCTTGCCGCCGTTTCCGCCATCCAGCAGGACAAGGAACGACTCTGCGATCTCGATGGCGCCACGGGGGACGGCGACCACGGAATCAACATGAACAAGGGCTTCACGCTCTGCGCGGAAGCCCTGGCGGCATCCCCGAAGGACTTCTCCGGTAGCCTCCTCCAGCTGTCCGGAATCCTGATGCGGGACATCGGCGGGTCGATGGGTCCACTCTACGGCTCCTTCTTCCGCGCGATGGGCAGGACGTGCCTCGAAGCTCCCGACATCGACGGTGCGCTGTTCCTTTCCATGCTGGAGAAAGGCGAGCAGGCCGTCCTTTCGATCGGTCAGGCGCACCGCGGCGACAAGACGATGCTGGACTGCCTCGGACCTGCCCTCGACGCATTCCGGATTGCTTTGGATGGGGGAGAGACCTTCCCCTCGGCGCTTCTTCGGATGAAGGCCGCCGCCGCGTGCGGACGGGATGCCACCTATGATATGCTTGCCCGTGTCGGCCGCGCCTCCCGCCTCGGCGAGAGGTCCCGCGGACACATCGATGCCGGTGCGGCTTCCTGTTGCACGATCCTCTGCGCCATGGCGGATGGGATCGCCTTGCGGCTGCAGCCATAGGAGGACTGGAGGATTCCGGGATTGAACCCGTCCGCGGAGAACTACCTCAAGACCGTCCGGTTCGAGACGCCGGACCACATCCCCATGAAATTCCATATCAACGACGCCTGCTGGAGGAACTACGACCCGCAGGCTCTCTTCGACCTCTGCGCGGCCCACCCGCTGCTCTTCCCCGACTTCCGGCGGCCCACGGAGCCGGTCTCCAGGACCTACGCCCGAGTGGCCCGACGGGATGAGCCCTATACCGACGATTTCGGCTGCGTCTGGTCGACCACGGAAGACGGCATCACGGGAACAGTTACCGCTCACCCCCTTGCGGATTGGAGTCGGTACGCCGATTACGTGTTTCCCGACCCCGCCCGATGCACCGGCATCGGTCCGATCGACTGGGCGGTGACGGAGCGGACGCTTCGGGACGCGAAGGCCTCCGGTGGACTGGCTTTCGGCGCCCTCCGCCACGGACACACCTTCCTCCAGCTCTGCGACTTGAGAGGTTACGAGAACCTCTCGTTCGATTTCGCCGACGACCGACCGGAGATCCACCACCTGATCGCCGGCCTCGAGGAATTCAACGCCGGAATCGTCTCGAGATACCTGGAAATCGGCGTCGACGTCATGGGGTACGCCGAGGACCTCGGCATGCAACGCGGCCCCATGGTCTCGCCCGCGCACTTCCGCCGCTTCATCCAGCCGAGCTACCGACGCCTGATGAAGCCCGCGCGGGATCGGGGAACCCTCGTGCACATGCACTCCGACGGCGACCTGCATGACCTGATCGACGACATCGTCGACGGCGGCGTCGACATCTTGAACCTCCAGGACCTGGTCAACGGCATCGACTGGATCGGCCGCCGTTTCGCCGGTCGGACCTGCATCGAACTCGACATCGACCGTCAGTCCGTCACCGCGCTTGGGACTCCGGCGGACATCGACCGGCTGATCCGGACGGAGGTCGAGACGCTCGGATCCCGGCGGGGCGGACTCATGATGATCTACGGCCTCTATCCAGGCGTCCCCCTCGACAACGTCGCGGCGCTCATGGACGCCATGGAGCGATACGCCGGCTTCTGGAGATGAGGCATTCCACAGGAGCGCGAACGGAAAATCCATCGATTCCTGTGATATGCTTGTCCTGTCCGGAAGTACCGTACAACCCCCATCGGAGGCGTGGCATGACCGCACTTGAAAAGCAGTTCCAGGAGGACATGATCGATATCTACGACACGGCCCAGGCGGAGTTCGACTACCGCGCCACGCGCCTTCTTCGACTCGTCTCGACGTTCGGCGGCGTGCAGGCCGCGCGCCAGCTGATCGACCCCAACGTCGACACCTACGGCCGTGAAGTCCTTCTGGAAAACGAACGGCTCGAGCTCTCCATCGAAGCCCTCGTACTGAGGGAGGAGTATCGCGGACTCTTCACCGACGAAGAACGTCAGGTGTGCAGGGAGATCCTGGAAGAACTCGGTTTCGACGCAGGAGGCGCAAGGACATGAAACCAGCGCGCGTCATCGGCATCCTCTTCGGCCTGGGCATGATGGGGTTGGCCGTGGGGGCCTACTTCTCCGGAGAGCCCGCCTCCCGCACCGACCAGGGGCGCATCGTGACCGTCGTGTTCGGTTTGATGGGCCTCCTCATGTTCGTGAACAACCTGACCGGCAAGACGAAGACGGCCGCCCCGACGGCTCCTCCGGCAGTCGCACCGCCTCCGACTGCAGCCGCACCGACGCCCTTCGGAAATACCGGAACTGCTTGCCCATCGTGCCACCGGCCCGTCTCGGCGGACCACCGGTTCTGCCCCACCTGTGGAACACCGCTCCAGGCCCGTTGCCCGGCCTGCGGCAGGGAAGTCCAGAGCGAATACAACGTCTGTCCCTACTGCGCGACGCGGTTGAAGTGATTTTCCGGGAGCACGGGGCGGTCGGCGCAACCAGCTGATGGAATGACGGCAGCAGGATGATATGATGGAGTCATGAGTGTTGCGAATCGTCTGTTCTTCCATCGAAGGCTCTACGACCTGAAGGGGACCGACGCGCTGTTCGTGCGCGCCGAGGTCGACAACGTCCGGCACCACATCGCGCATTGCCCGGAGTACGCCGAGCTTCTGGCGCGGCAGGGATTCACGATCGACTCCGTGAAGACCATCGACGACCTGTGGCGGATCCCGCCGATCCCGACGGCGTTCCTCAAGCGGCACACGCTGTACTCGGCCTCGCCGAAGCACCTGATGTTCCAGTCCACGACGTCGGGCACCAGCGGGCGCACCAGCCGGATGGGGCTCGACTGGACCTCCGCATGGCGCGGGCTCGGGATGGTCCTCGGCACCTTCCTCACGCACCGTCTCGTTTCGCTGCGGCCGACCAACCACGTCGTCCTGGGCTACGAGCCGGCCAAACGCAACAAGATCGGCGCCGTCAAGACCGCATACGCCATGACCTACGCCGCGCTGCCCGTGCACCGCGTCTACGCGCTCAAGGACAACGGCACCGACTACGTGCTCAACCTCGACGGAATCCGCGCGGCGCTGCTGCGCTACGAGAAGCAGGGGCTGCCCGTGCGCTTCATGGGGTTCCCCGCGTACTTCATGTTCCTGCTCCGCGAGCTGCAGGAGGCCGGGGTGCGGCTCAAGCTGCACCCGAAGTCGAAGGTCTTCCTCGCCGGAGGATGGAAGCAGTTCCTCTCCGAAAGGGTCGACAAGCCGACGCTGTACGGTCTGTCCGAGCAGGTCCTCGGCATCGGCGGGGACCGCATCAAGGAGTTCTTCGGGGCGGTCGAGCACCCGATCGCGTACTTCGATTGCCCGAACCACCATTTCCACGTACCGGTCTATGCGCGGGTCCTCATCCGGGACGCGGCGCTGCGTCCGGTCGGCTTCGGCACTCCGGGGCTGCTCAACCTGCTGACGCCCATGATGACCAGCATGCCCTTCAGCTCGGTCATGACCGACGACCTCGCGGTGCTCCACCCCGGCACGGAGTGCGGCTGCGGCAATCCGTCGCCGTACTTCGACGTGCTCGGGCGCGTGGGGCTGGCCGACATCAAGACCTGCGCCGCAGGCGCCGCCGAGCTGCTGAACGTGAAGCCGGCCGCAGAGGCGAAGGAGGCTGGCCATGAATCTCGTTGACGGGCGTGTGCTCGACACGAAGGCCTGCGACGCCGTGCTCGACGCACTGGAGGCGCGTATCCTCGCGACGCTGCAGGGCGAGCGGCTGGACCCGGAGTGGGTCGTCGCCGCCTGCGGACGGCTGGTCGAGACGCTGGACGAGTCGTTCTTCCTGCGGACCCTGGCGGACCTGGGGTTCGACGAGGACCTGGCCCGGGGCTATCTCGACGACGCGCGACTGATGTTCGGCGAGGCGTACCTGCGCGAGCGGATGCACAAGGAACTCGGCGAGGGGCATGGCCGCGCGACGACCTTCGTGCCGTTCGGCGCACCGCGCTCCGTGACGGAGCGGCTCGAGCCGCTGGGTACGCTGCTGCATGTCGCGGCCGGCAATGCGGACGGACTCCCGGCCTTCAGCGTGCTCGAAGGTCTGCTGACGGGCAACCTCAACATCCTCAAGCTTCCGGCGGCCGAGGGCGGCCTATCGATCCGACTGCTCCAGGAACTGATCCGCATCGAGCCGCGCATCTCCCCGTACGTCTACGTGTTCGACTACTCCTCGCGCGACGTCGTGCAGATCGCGAAACTCGTCGCCGTCTCCGATGCGGTCGTCGTCTGGGGTGGCGCGGAAGCCGTCGCGGCGCTGCGCAGGCTCGCGGGTCCGGACACGAAGCTCATCGAGTGGGGCCACAAGGTGAGTTTCGCCTACGTCACGGCTGCGGGGTGGACGCAGGAGGCCCTCGCCGGCCTGGCGCACAACATCGTCGAGACCGGCCAGCTGCTGTGCAGCTCGTGCCAGGGGATCTTCGTCGAGGTGGGCGGCGACGCGGGCGGCGGTGCGGATGGTGCGGTCGACGCGCTGGAATCGGCCTCGGACTTCTGCAGCCGGTTCCTCGCCGTGCTCGAAAGCGCCGTCTCCGACCGCGCCAAGGACCTCGGACTCGGTCTCGAGAGCCAGATCGCGCTGCAGGTCTACACCGAGGAACTCGAGTCCGTCTACACCGACGCCCGGGTCTTCCGCGGCGCCCACTGCAGCCTGATCGCCTACCCAGACCGCGACCTCAAGCCCTCCATCCAGTTCGGAAACGCCTGGGTCAAGGCGCTGCCCCGCGCCGAGATCCTTGCCACGCTCCGTCCCTACAAGGGGTTCCTCCAGACCGTCGGGCTGCTCTGCGGCGACGACGAACGCGACGAACTGACGCGCCTGTTCTGGCGCACCGGGGTCGCCCGCGTCTGCACGGGGGAACGCATGTCCACGACCTACTGCGGCGCCCCGCACGACGGGGAGTATCCGCTGCGCCGCTACACGCGCGTCGTCAGCGCGGAGTGAGGGAGCGGACGACATTCCCTTGTGACCCGATAGACCACGAGGAGGGTCCATGCTGAAACTTCGGCACCTTTTCGACAATCGGGATCTGGCGCACATGCTTCTGGCGAACTGGGAGTTCGATGCGGACCGGCTGGATTATCTGGACCGCTACCGGATATCCTCCAATGCCGTGTATCCTTTTTCCAGAGAAGGGTGTACGTGCTTTCTCCGTTTCTCTCCGGTCGAGGAGAAGATCCCGGGTTCGGTCCGTGGAGAACTGGATTTTCTTTCGTATCTTCGGTCCTGCGGATATCCCACGGCGGAAGTCCTTCTTTCCAGGGAAGGGCAGGAGGTCGTCGAAAAGGAGACGCCCTGGGGCCGTTACGTCGCTGTCGCTTTCCGAGGGGTTCCCGGCACGCGGCTCGACCGGATCGAGTGTTCGGAGGCCCTGGTCCTTGGTCTCGGCCAGTCCCTGGGACGGCTTCACCGGCTGAGTTCACGGTATGAGGCGAGCGGTCCGGAGCGACCGGACTGGAGACGACGGCTGGATTGGACGAAGGATGTCCTGACCGCATACGGGGCACCGGCTCTCGCGTTGGAAGAGCACCGCATCCTGACGGGCTTCTTCGAGAACCTGCAGGCCGATCGCAACAACTTTGGACTCGTCCACTATGACTTCGAACTCGACAACGTCTTCTTCGACGAAGCGAGCCGGATCTTCACTCCGATCGATTTCGACGATTCGGTCCGCCACTGGTACGTCATGGATCTCGCGCAGTCCCTGGACAGCCTGGAGGACGAATGCCCGGTCGAGCGGCGGGACGAGAACCGACGGACCTTCCTGGCGGGCTATCGTTCGGAGTGGGAAGTGGACGATTCGCAGCTGGAGCTGCTGCCGATCTTCCGCAGATTTGCCGCCCTCTTCGGTTATGCGCGCGTGCTCCGGTCGACGGCCGAGCACTGGGACCATGAGCCCGAATGGCTGATGGGGCTCCGGGAGCGCCTGCGAGCGATGCTGGAGGCTCGCAGCGCGCATTTCGGTGAGTCGACACGCGGCCGGGAATGATAGAATCGTTCCGGAGGGTTTTGGACACTTGGAGAGCCGGATTCCCGACCTGAACCTGTTCATGATGTGCGAAGCGCTTGAGGAGAGCGCCGTTTCCGCGATGCCGGACGGTTTCCACGTGCGGACCTGCCGGAAGAGCGAACTCGACGTCTGGATGGCGATGCATTTCGACGATGCGGAATCGGCCCGGGAGCATCGCGGCTACATGGCGGATTTCTTCCGCGACGTCTATTCCGGCCAGGGCGACCGGTTCTATCAGGAATGCCGGTTCGTGTGCGACGCGGAGGACGTACCGGTCGGGACCTGTTTCGCATGGAAAGCCTATGGACGGATTACCACCCTCCATTGGTTCAAGGTGCTGAAGAGCCACGAAGGCCGTGGGCTGGGGCGGGCGCTGCTGGGCGTCGTGATGCAGGGGCTTGCCAAGGAGGGTTTTCCGGTCTATCTTCACACACAGCCCTCCAGTTTCCGGGCCATCAAGCTGTACTCCGATTTCGGCTTCCGTCTGCTGGAAGACCCGACGATCGGGAGTCGGACGAACGACCTCGCCCAGTGCCTGCCGATCCTGAAGGACCATATGACGGACAAGGACTTCCGCGGTCTGCGAACGGTCCGCGCACCGGACTCCTTCCTCCTCGCAGTGGCCTCTTCCGATATCGTGCAGTTCTGAGATGAGAAAGGAAGCGCCGTGACGAAACATGAGCCTTCACCCCTGCGCATCGCCACCGCCGCGATGATGCAGGAGACGAACACCTTCACGACGGATCGGACCGTCCTCGACGACTTCACGCAGGCGGAGGGCGATGCGGTCCGTCGCGTGGCCCGCTGGAAGGGCAATGGGATCGATGCCATCCACGTTGCGCTGGACGGCCTCGAAGTCCAGGTGATGCCGACCTTCTTCGCCCGCGCGTTGCCCGGCGGACTCGTCCTCCGCGAGGCCTACCTCACCATCCGAAGCCGAATCCTGGACGGTATCGTAGCGTCCCTGCCTCTGGATGGCATATGCCTCGCTTTGCATGGATCCATGTCCGCCGAGGGCGAGGACGACCCGGAAGGGGATCTCCTCGAACGGATCCGGAAACGAGTCGGTCCGGACATGCCCATCGTCTGCGCGCTCGACATGCACGCGACGCTCACGGACCGCATGGTCATGCATGCCGACGGCTTCGTCGCCTATCGCACCGCTCCCCACGTCGATGAAGCCGAAACAGGGACGCAGGCCGCCCGGATGCTCGTCGAGTCGATCCGGACCGGTCGCAGGATCGCGACCCGGATGTGCAAGGTCCCCCTTCTGATCGCGGGAGAGAAGACCGAGACCGACGTGGAGCCGACCCGGAGTCTGTTCGCGCGGCTTGCGGTCGAGGACACGATGCCCGGTGTTCTGAGGACTTCCTACGTCCTGGGGTTTCCATGGGCAGACTCCCGTCACGGAGGATGCGCGGCGCTCGTGACGGGCCTTGCCGAGTTTTCGGACACCCTCGAGGAGGTCGCGCGGCGATTGGCGGACCGTCTGCTGGAAGCGAGAGACGATTTCGATTTCACCACGGAGGCCATGGAGCCGGAGGAGGCAGTGGACCAGGCCCTGGCGGACCCCTCATCCCCCGTCCTCGTCTCGGACTCGGGCGACAACCCGACGGCTGGGGCTTCCCAGGACCGGACCGCGCTGCTGAGGACGCTAGTGGAAAGAACGAAGGGCCCTGCGATCTTCGCGGTCCTGGCGGACCCCGCCGCCGTCGAGCGATGCCGGGTCGCCGGTGTCGGAGCGGAGCTTTCGCTTGCGCTCGGACGACTCGACGAAGACCCGCTCCGGCCATCTCCCTATGTCCTCCGTGTGAGCGTTCGTGCCATCGAGCGGATCAAGGGGGTCCTGCACGCCGTCGTGCGACAGGAAGGCATCGACATCGTCCTCTGCGAGCGACGTACGGAAGTGACCGACCCGGAGGTCCTGACAGCCCTGGGTCTTCACCTCGAAGGCTGCAAGGTCGTGATCCTGAAAAGCGGATACCTCAGTCCGGCCTATCGCAGGCTGGCAGGTCGCTGTCTGCTTGCGCTGACCCCGGGCGATACCTGCGAGATCCTGGAACGCCTGCCCTATCAGACTCTTGTACGTCCCATCCACCCACTCGACCCATGAAGGAGAGAACCATGAAGAACGTCCGCATCGTCCCCAGCCACCCCGCTTTCCTGGAAGAACAGGCTCCCCCGATCCCGCGCTTCGAGAGGGAGGACTACGCGACCCGTCTCGACCTGCTCCGCGCGCGCATGCGCGCCGATTCCCTGTCGCACGCCGTCGTCACCGCGGACCGCGAGCACTTCGCCAATATGGATTATCTCATCGGGTTCGAACCGCGATTCGAGCAGGCGCTGCTGATCGTCGACGTCCAGGGCCCCCTGACGCTGCTGGTCGGAAACGAGAACCTGTCCTACTCGAACGTCAGCCCGATCGAGATGCGCCGCGTCCTCTACCAGAACTTCAGCCTGCAGGGCCAGCCGCGGGAAAGTCTCCGGCCTCTCCGGGACATCTTCACGGAAGCCGGAATCGGCGCCGCAGCCTCCGTCGGCGTCATCGGCTTCAAGTACGTCGAAGCCTCCTACTGTCTGGGCGACCCCGACGAAGTCTTCGACATTCCGGCCTATATCCTCCATGAACTGAAGTCGGCGGGTCCGGCCCGGGTCCGGAGCGTCACGCGCTACATGACCGGCATGCCGGACGGCATCCGGATGACCCTCCGCACGGCGAAGGAAGTCGCCTGGGCGGAGGCCATGGCCTGCCGCGCGACCCGCGTCATCCAGAAGCTGCTGAAGAATCTGAAGCCCGGCATCGGGGAACTGGAACTGTCCGGAAACGGCGGGGTGGACTTCATGCCCACGACGGCCTTCCCGATGCTCAACTTCGGACCCGAGCACATCTCGACCGGGCTGCGCAGTCCCACCGACAACCCGCTTCGCGTCGGGGACCCCTGCGGCATCGCCTATGCCATCCGCGGGTCCCTCATCGCCCGCGTCGGGCTGGCCGCCTACGGGGAGGACACCCTCCGTCCCGAATACGCCGGTGCGGTCGATGGTTTCCTGAAGACCTTCTGGCAGGCGATCGCGGCCTGGTACGAGAGCCTCCACGTCGGCGCTTCGGCCGGTACGGTCTACGATAGCGTCATGGACCTCATCGGCGGCCCGGAGTTCGGAGTCACGCTCAATCCCGGACACTACATCGGCGGCGACGAATGGGTGAACTCCCCCTTCTACAAGGGCTCGACGCTGCATTTCGAGTCTTCCGTCCATCTGCAGTGCGACATCATCGTGAGCTCCGCAAATCCTGTCATGACGGGCATCTGCGAGGACGGCGTGATCGTCGCAGACGAGGACCTGCGTCGTCGCGTGGCGGCGGAGTACCCGGAAGTCTGGTCCCGGATCGTGGCCCGGCAGGCCTTGATGCGCGATGTCCTGGGCATCGCGATCCAAAGGGACGTCCTGCCGCTCGGCAACCTGAACGGCGTCTACCACCCGTACATGCTCGACACCGGACGCGTGTTCGCGGCCCGGTGACCCAATGGCGGAGGCTGAAATGAACCTTGAGAGCAATCATCTTCAGGATGCAAGCCTCTGGGATGAAACGGCGGCCGAAGGATATGACACACCGGGAGAAGGAATGTTCGCCGAAGAGGTCCTCCTGCCGACCGTGGACTTCCTGGCGCGGCTGTCAAAGGGGCGCGAAGCGTTGGAATTCGCGATCGGAACCGGCCGGGTCGCCATCCCCCTGTCCAGGCGAGGCGTCCGCGTATGCGGGATAGACTACTCCGAAGCGATGGCCGCGGAACTCCTTCGGAAAGTCGGAAAGGGAGAAATTCCCGTCGTCGTCGGGGACATGACCACCACCAGGGTCGAAGGCGATTTCGCGCTCGTCTATCTCGTCTTCAATGGCCTATCGAACCTCCTGACCCAGGAAGCCCAGGTCCGATGCTTCCACAACGCCGCATCGCACCTTCGGAAGGGCGGAAGTTTCGTCGTGGAGCTGTGGGTGCCTGAACTCCGCAAGCTACCTCCCGGGCAGAAGGCGGTCGTCTGGGAGGAAAGACCCGGATTCATCGGACTGGACACGTACGATACCCTGATCCAGCACGTGGTGTCCCATCATTTTTCCTTCGACAACAGCGAGGCGGCGCGGCTTCGCCGGACCGAACACCGCTATGTCTGGCCATCCGAGCTCGACCTGATGGCAAGACTCGCCGGATTCGTCCTCGAGCACCGCACCTCCGACTGGAAGGGGGCCGCATTCGACGCGGACTCCAGGTCGCATGTCTCGGTGTATGTGAAGCAATGAATTTCGGACAGTGGGGGGAGGCGAACGGCGTCCCCCCCACCTCTTTGTCCGCCTCCCGCACACACCTGTCCGCTTGACAGAGCAGGTCACCATGGGTACAATTCATGAAAACATCGGTGCCTGCGGACCTGCAGGGCATCGCGACGAGAGTTCGAAGGAGAGGAGGGAGCCAAATGACCCACAACGCGATCCGCGCGACGTCCGGCTTCCTTGCCGCCGCTCCCTTCGATCCGGCACTCCCGGCCTCCTTGGAGAACATAAACCGGAGCCCGCTTTAAGCGGGCATTCGGAACCTTCTTCAAGCACGAGGACCGCATACGGCATTTCCGGGAGGAGCCCCCATGGATTTCGATATGGCACATCTGGCGCGTTTATCGCGCCTCGACCCGCGTGACCCGAGTCTCCACGACCTTTCCGAAGACCTCAGGAGCATCGTCGGCTTCGTCGGCACGCTGACCTCCATTCCGGACCGCACTCCGGAGGAGGCCGCCCGGGAGGCTTCTTCGGGCGCAGGACTCGATGCCCTCCGCGACGACGTCGTGACGCCTTCCTTCGACCGAGCGGCGCTACTGGCCGGCGCCCCCTCGAGCGACGACGGTTGCTACGCCGTCCCGGTCGCGATCGAGAAGGGGGTGGCGAAGTGAGTCGGGAGAACGGGACTTCCGAGCTCTGCGGACTCGACGCGATGGACCTCGCGGGTAGGCTCCGCCGTCGGGAAATCGGCAGCGTCGAGGCGACCCGTGCCTACCTCGACCGCATCGCGGCCTTCGACGGGACGATCGGCGCCTTCCTCCACGTCCGGCCCGAAGAAGCCCTGAAGGAGGCGGAAGCCGCCCAGAGGACGCTCGACGCCGCGGCGAGGGGGACGGAGACGGCGCCCGTGTTCTGTGGCGTGCCGGTGGCCCTCAAGGACAATCTCTGCACGAAGGGGGTCCCGACGACCTGCGCGTCGAGGATCCTCGCCGGATACGTGCCTCCCTACGACGCGACCGCCGTGGCGAAGGTCCGCGCGTCCGGCGCCGTGGTCCTCGGCAAGCTCAACATGGACGAGTTCGCCATGGGCAGTTCCAACGAGAATTCCTCGGTGAAGCCGGTCCGGAATCCCTGGGACGCGGCCTGCGTGCCGGGCGGTTCGAGCGGCGGTTCCGCCGCGGCCGTGGCGGCCGATTTCGCATCCTTCACGCTGGGCTCCGATACCGGCGGCTCGATCCGCCTGCCGGCGGCCTTCTGCGGTGTCGTCGGCCTCAAGCCCACCTACGGCAGCATTTCCCGGTACGGGCTCGTGGCCTTCGCCTCGTCGCTCGACCAGATCGGTCCCCTGACGCGCAGCGTCGCCGACGCCGAAGCCGTCTTCGGACTCCTCGCCGGACGCGACCCGCACGACGCCACGACCGTGGACCGCCCCGCGTCGGCCGGTGGCAGACCGACCGTGAAGGGCCTTCACGTCGGCATCCCGAAGGAGTTCCTGACCGATGCCGTCCAGCCCGAGGTGCGCGACGCCGTGAAGCGCGCCGCCGCCTGGCTCGCCGCCGAGGGCGCGATCTGCGAGGAATGTGCGCTGCCGGCCGTCGAGTCCTGGATCCCCGCCTACTACATCGTCTCCTCCGCGGAGGCCAGCTCGAACCTCGCCCGCTTCGACGGCGTCCGCTACGGGCACCGCGCGGAGGACTACGACAGCATCGCCTCCATGTACAGCCGCAGCCGCTCCGAAGGATTCGGAGCCGAGGTCAAGCGACGGATCCTGCTCGGCACCTTCGTGCTTTCCGCCGGCTACCACGACGCCTACTACGGCAGCGCCCAGAAGGCCCGCGCGCACATCCGCAGCGGCTTCGACGGCGTCTTCGCGAAATACGACCTGCTGCTCGGTCCCGTCGCCCCGCAGACCGCCTTCCGCCTCGGCGAGAAGTCCGGCGACCCCCTGCAGATGTACCTGCAGGACATCTGCACCGTCGGCGCGAGCCTCGCCGGTCTCCCGGCGCTGTCCGTGCCGGCCGGGTTCGATGCGGCGGGATTGCCCATCGGCCTGCACCTGACGGGACCCGCCTTCGCCGAGGAGACCCTCTTCGCCGCGGCCGGCTGCATCGAGCGCGCGGCGGACTGCCGGGGACGCCGGCCCGACCTCGCCGCCGCCATGGCTGCCGGGAAGGGAGCGTGACCGGGATGAGCTTCGAAATCGTCTGCGGCCTCGAGATCCACGCCGAGCTGTCCACCGCCACCAAGATCTGGTGCGGATGCGGGAACGCCTTCGGCGGCGAGCCCAACACGCGCTGCTGTCCGGTGTGCACGGGCCTGCCCGGCGCACTGCCCGTCCTCAACCGCAAGGTCGTCGAATACGCCGTCAAGGCGGGGCTCGCGATGCACTGCGCCATCTCGCCGACCAGCGTGATGGCCCGCAAGAACTACTTCTACCCGGACATGCCCAAGGCCTACCAGATCTCGCAGTTCGAGAAGCCCCTCTGCGTGGGCGGATATATCGATATCGAGACGTCCCGGGGGACGCGGCGCATCGGCATCACGCGCATCCACATCGAGGAGGACGCCGGCAAGCTCCTCCACGACGCATACGGAACGGGGACGCTCGTCGACCTGAACCGCTGCGGCGTCCCGCTGATCGAGATCGTCGGCGAGCCGGACCTCCGCAGCGCCGAGGAGACGAAGGCCTACATGGAGGCCGTGCGCGAGATCCTCGAGTCCATCGGCGTGTCGGACGTCAAGATGCAGGAAGGCTCCATGCGCGCGGACGTCAACGTGTCCATCCGCCCGGTCGGGGAGACCCGGCTCGGGACGCGCACCGAGATGAAGAACCTCAATTCCTTCCGCGCCGTACACCGCGCCGTCGACGCCGAGGCGAGCCGCCAGGAGGCGCTGCTCGCGGCAGGGAAAAGGGTCGTGCAGGAGACGCGCCAGTGGGACGACAACCGCGGGGAGAGCCGCGGCATGCGCGGCAAGGAGGATGCGCAGGACTACCGGTACTTCCCGGAACCGGACCTGCTGCCGATCCTCGTCAACGAGGCGGATATCGCCCGCATCGCGAAGGAACTGCCGGAACTGCCTGCGGCTCGGCGCGCGCGGTATGTCGGCGCACTGGGCATCGCCGAGGCGGACGCCGCCCTGATCACGCGTTCCCGGGCCGAGTCCGCCATGTTCGAGGACGTGCTGGCCCAGGGCGTGGGTCTGCGCGCCGCGGTGACGTGGATGGTCGTCGAACTGTTCAGCCGGATGAACACGTCGGGGTTGTCCGTGGCTGACCTGCCTTTCGACGGCGCCGCGCTCGGCCGGCTCGTGGGTCTGGTCGAGACGGGCAAGGTCAACCCCGGCTCCGCGCGGCGGATCCTGGGGGTCATGATGGAGAACGGCGGGGACCCGTCCGCTCTGGCGGAATCGATGGGACTGCTCGCGGTGTCCGATGCCGACGGGCTGAAGACGGCCGTGGACACCGCGCTGGCGCAGAACGCGGCCGCTGTGGCGGACTACCGGTCGGGGAGCGCGAAGGCGATGGGGTTCCTCATGGGACAGGCGATGAAGGCGGCCGGGGGGCGAGCGGATCCGAAGCTGCTTTCCGCGGCGCTGAAGGAGGCCCTGGATGGGGCCGGGAACGGGGAGGGCTAGGCCGATGGATGGCGTCTGGACGATCGATGCGGCGGCGGTGTGCCGACCGGAGTACGTGAAGGGTTCCTCCTACCTGCTTCCGCGGGCCGAGCGCGAAGGGCTGCGGATGGTGCCGGACGGGACGGCGTCGGTGCAGGGCTTCGTGCACCGCATCCGCCCCATGGGCGGTGTCAACTTCGTGATGGTGCGCACGGCGCGCGCCATCGTGCAGTGCGTGTGGAACGGGGAGCTCCCCGAAGGACTGTGCGACGGAGCCTGCGTGGACGCCCGCGGAACGGTGCTCGAGGACGAACGCGCGCAGGGCGGGTTCGAACTGATGGCGACCGCGATCGACGTCCTGTCCCGACCGGCCGCGCCCGCCCCGCTCTCGCTGGGACGCAGGCGCCTCGAGGCCTCGCTGGAGGTCCTTCTCGACATCCGTCCGTTCTCGCTGCGCCACCCCAAGGAGCGCGCCTTGTGGAAGATCGAGGAGGCCATGCTCGCCGCCTACCGGACCTACATGTCGGCGAACGGCTTCACCGAGGTCAAGTCCCCCAAGATCGTGGCGGGCGGCGTCGAGGGCGGCGCCAACGTC
>CAXNDY010000002.1:0-17815 GCA_964201095.1 Saccharofermentanales bacterium | reverse complement strand
ATGGAGGACTCATACTCGGAGAGCTCCGCCTTGAAGGCCCCGGCACCACTCGACGTAGGATAGAACCCGTAGTGTTTCTTGAAGACGGCGAAATGCACCAGGTTCCCGTTCAGGAAGAACGTGGGCATCTGGTAGCTGATCTTCTCGGTAGCCTCCGGCACCGCCTCATGGATGGCCTCGCGCAGTTTCTGGAGGACCTCGCGGGTCTCGGGCGCCTGGGCCGCGATGTACTCGTCGATGGTCTTGAAATCGGGTTTGCTCCTGTCCATGGCTTTCCCTCCCCTATTTCCCGTCGGGTTGGCCCTCACGGTCCAGCTTGCGGTTGCGGAAGTACAGCGCGGTGTCGAGCGAGACCATGATGAAGTTGATCACATAGAAGATGAACACGTAGGTGAGCGCGCCCGCGACCAGCTTGGAGGCGATGCCGAAGGCGTAGCCGGCGAGGATGATCAGCAGGAACTGCAGGCTCTTCCCCTTGGCGGTGCGGGACTTGAGGCTCTTGGCGATCGCGGTCGGCCAGGCGATGCCGAACGAGACGATCATGACGGCCTCGAGCAGTTGCTTCCATTCATCCATGGATGGGGTCCTCCTGATGGGGGAAGGCTATTTCGTCACGGTCATCGTCGAGATGTCGATTTCATTTCCCGGAGCGATGGTGTGATAATACCATTTCTTGTCCAGGTCGCTGTAGGTGAGGTTCCAGTTGTAGGAAGCCTTGAGAACCCGGAGGGTGCCGTCAATGCCTTCTACCGTGAAGGAATACCCGTCTTCGGGGCGGATGCTGAGGTTGGACCCGCCCGGCTTGTAGTAGATGTGGAGGATGGGGTTCTTCCAGTCGTCGGGGGTCAGACCGAGATCCGTGCAGCTGTAATCGCCCCAGTTCCGCCCATAGCTGCCCTTGGCCGCGTACCGGTCCGCGATCATCTGGATCATGGCGGACGAGATCTCCGTGAACGTACTGCCCAGTGGGGACAAGGGGACCGGAGCATCGTCCACATAGACCTGCCAGCTCTGGGCTTCGAAGTCCCAGGTGAAGACCGCTCCCCGGGTCTGGGGTTCGACGGTTTCCGGGATGTACCCCCCGAGCACCAGTTCCTGCAAGAGTCCGTCGCTCGTCGCGGTCGGGTCATCGAACGGATCGGGACTCGGTTGGCTGACCCGATAGAGCGTCGTGACGGAATTCAGGGTGCCGACCGTCGAACGATCCGCACCGGTCCTCGCTTCGCCGATCCAATGGATCAGATTCGGCACGAGGATGCCCGCGAGAACACCCAGGACGACGATGACGACGATCAACTCGATCAGTGTGAACCCGCTTCTCTTCCTCATTCTAAAAAGCCCCACCTGGATATGGAAGACGGGCCCCGATCGGCCAGTCTCGTCCATGCCTGCCTCAACCCGTTATACCATTTCGTCCGCGTCGTCGGATTGAAGTTCCGTTGCAGTTCCGTTTCCATGTGCCGTGAAGCGCGACGAACGCCTCAACGAAGGCTCTCCCAGCTGGATTCGTTGAATGCCCTACTGGCGTCCAGTATACTGGACGTCGATGGAATCGCGGACGGTACAAGGCCGCAGGAAAGAAGGCGCATCATGGAAAAGACCCACGACAGAATGGTCCAGGAGCTCTGGGACGCCGCGGAGATCCGCAAGCTGATGGCCCGCTACGTCTATTTTTCCTACGCGCGGGTCTGGAATGAAGTGCCGGACATGTTCGCGAAGCGCGACGACATCTGGATCGATTGCGAGGGCTTCGGCACGTTCGACGGAGACGCCGGCATCCGGCGTTTCTTCGTCGACTGGCACCGGTCGCTCGAGGGAGACGGCATCGGCACGATGACCCTGCACCCCCTCACCACCGAAATCGTCGAGGTCGCCGGCGACGGGAAGACCGCGCGCGGCCTGTGGATCTCCCCGGGCACCGAGACCAAGCGGAGCTTCAAGACCGGCGAGATGGAGGCCTTCTGGATCTGGGGGCTCTATGCGGTCGATTTCATCAAGGTGGACGGCGCCTGGAAGTTCTGGCACTTCCGCATCCCGCACCTCCTCCTGTCCGATTACCACCACTCCTGGGTCGACCTCGCCAAGGAGAAGATGACCGAGCAGGTCGCCAACGAGGGACGCCCGGCCGTCGACCGGCCGCAGCAGTGCGAGCCGACGTTCTACGACCCGAACGGCCGGCCGTCGAAGTTCTTCCTGCCCCCGAGGCCCTACGAGACGGAAGCCGACCTCAAGGACTTCTGGGTTCTGCCGGAGAATCGGAAGTAGTCGGGCGCACCGAGCAGACGTCGACCCAGCCCGAATGCCCCGAATGCGCCTCGAGCTCGGGAATCGTCAGTCCGACCGTGCCGTTCGGGCTTCCGGCCGCCGCGTGCACGAAGTCGAAACGACGCAAGGACTCGTCCAGATGGACGACCACACCCGAAAGCACGGCGAAAGGGCACACGCCGCCTAGGGGATGACCCACCAGCGCCTCGACCCGATCGCCCGGAATCATGGACGCCTTCTTCGCGAACCGCGCCTTGAACTTCGCGTTGTCGACGCGGGCGTCCCCCGCCGCGACAACCAGCACCGGCGTCTCCCCGACGAGGAACGACATCGTCTTGGCGATGCGCCCCGGCTCGCAGCCGATCGCTTCCGCAGCAAGTTCCACGGTCGCGCTGGTGCGCGCCTGGACGACGACCCGACCCCCTAGGCCGGCTTTGTTGAAATGCGCCTGGACCGCTTCGAACGACATGCTTCCGGCTCCTTTACGTGCGTTGCTTGTATTTCGCCCGGATCTCCCGGTACTTCTCCTCGCCCAGCCGGTACAACTCGCGTTCCGCATCGGTACCCGGTACGATTGCGGGCACCGGAGCCGGCACGCCGCCCTCCATGTGGACCATCGTGAAGAAGGCCGACAGCGCGGTCTCCGGCTCCTGGTAGTTCTCGAGCTCATGGACGACGATGCGGACCATCACCTGCATCGAGGTGCGTCCGACATGGCATAGCTGAGCGATGCACGTCACGATGTCGCCGATGCGGATGGGCCGGTGGAAGACGAGTTCGTCGACGCGCGCCGTGACGACGGAACCTTTGGCGTGCTTCGCCGCCGCGATACCGGCGGTGCTGTCCATGATCTTCATGAGCTCTCCGCCGTGCGCCGTGCCGTGGATGTTGCTCAGGCGCGGCTCCATGATGAGGCAGGTCTCCGCTCGGGAGAAGGACGATTCGATTTCCATGGGTCCTCCCTTATGCCTTGTTCCGGAAGCCGTTGAACCAGGCTCTTTCGTCGAACGCCTTCTTCTTCGCCCGGGTCGGCTTTTCAGCTGCGACTCCGATGGGCAGAAGGCATACCAGGTCGAGGTCGTCCGGAACGCCGAGCCTTCTCGCCAGTTTCAGCGCCTTGCCGTCATCGTCGGTGATGTGTCCTTCATACCAGCAGCTTTCATATCCAAGAGCCTTGGCTGCGAGGAGCATGTTCTCGATGGACGCGGAATAGTCCTGCACGCTGAAGCATTTGTCCCGATAGGCGAAGACCCTTCGCGTCAGCACGAAGATCGCCGCGGGGGCGGTCTCGCAGATCGGTGGGTCGATCATGTCCTTCAATTCCTGAAGCAGGACAGGGTCGTCGACCGCGATCAGGGAAGTCGTCATCTGGTTGCACCCCGAAGGCGCGGCCAGACCCGCCTGAAGGATCCGTTTCAGGTCCTCCCTGTCGATGGGAGATTCCTTGTATTTCCCTCGATAGCTCGATCTGTCCATGATGACGCTCAGCAATTTCCCTTGAATCTCGTCCACCTTGTCCTCCAGTTCCTTCTCGATCAGGTCGATCGAGATCTCGAACGCGCGGATGCGCCGGACCATCAACGTGTGCTGCGATTTGCCGGGCGTGAGCTTCTGGACCGCCTTCCGGCACTTGCCAAGCAACGAATCGAGCGCACGCAGGGCTTCCTCGAGTTCGTGCACGCGGGGGTCGTCCTCCACGCTCATTCGTACACCTGCCTCAGTTCCGCCCGGCCCTCTCCCCGACCCATCGGGTCCGGCAGGCGCATCGCCCACGCGACAGCCTCCTCGCGCGACACCACCTCGAGCAGGAAGAATCCGGCGACGAGGCTTTTCGGTTCCGCGAAGGGTCCTTCGGTCGCCACCGGCGGGCCGCAGTTCTCGGGATACGACAGCCGGAGCCCGTTCGCGCTGGGGTAAAGTCCCTGGGCCATCACTCGGACGCCCGCGGCGACCAGGTCGCGGTTGTACGCCGACATGGCCTCCTGCAGTGCCGGGCTGGGGGATTCGCCGGCTTCAGAGAAAGTCGAGGCCTTGACGATCAGCATGAACAGCATGCGCGCACCTCCTTGGGGTGATCGGTCAGCGGGTCGGATCGTCGTCCGCTTTGCGCAGGATGGAGGCCATGGACTTCCCCCTTGCCAGTTCGTCGACCAGCTTGTCCAGCATGCGGACCTGCCGTTCGCCCGGGTCCTCGACCTCCTCCACCCGGACGCCGCAGACGACGCCCGTGATCCTCGAACTCGCCGGATTCATCCGGGGCGCTTCCTGGAAGAAGGTCTCGAAGTCCACCTGCCGCTCGATCCGGGCCTCCATCTCCTCCTGGGTGTACCCGGTCAGCCAGCGTACGATCTCGTCGACTTCCGCCCGCGTCCGGCCCTTCCGCTGGGCCTTCGCGACGTAGAGCGGATGCACGCGGGCGACACTCATGGACTGGAGCCGATTCGGTTTCCGGGTCATCTCTTCCCCTCCTCGTCGAAGCCCAACCCTTCGAAGATCCTGGGCGCGCTCTTCTCGATCCGCGCAGCGCGCGTCGCCGACTGCTTCGCTCCGTTGAAGAAGTACAGGTAGCCCCGCTGACGTCCCGGCGTCAAGGCAAGGAAGGCGCGCTGGAACGCCGGGTCCGCATCGAACCTCGCCTGGAGTTCGTCCGGGATGGGCTTCTCCGGGCGCTTCTCGTCCGGCACTTCCAGGCCGGCTTCCTCGATCCGGATCGCCTCGTCGAGGTAGCTGCGGATCGTCGCTTCCTGTGCCGCTATCTCCTCCACGGACTTGAAGCGCAGCTGCCGTCCCGCCTGGACGTTCTCCGTCTGGCGGACCAGCAGGCCGGCTTCGTCCTGAAGCAGGGCGCCCTTGAAGAACGTCAGCGCGACGTAGTGCTTGAACCCGCCGAGGATCAGGACGTTGTGGCCATCGAACATGTAGCAGGGCTGCCCCCACTTCAGCTCTTCCTTGAGCCGTCCGGCGAGGCAGAACTCCCGGATCGCTTCATGCTCGTCGCGCCACGCGTCCAGGTGCTCCAGATAGGCGTCGACCAGCGGGTTCCGGTCACCGCGCGGCACATAGGCGTCCAGCCCTTCTGCGCGCGCGAAGAACTCTTCCTGCGTGTCGCACGCCGTGAATTCCCCGTTCAGGAAGCCAAAGGCTTTTCCGACGAGGTCGGGGTTCTGCTTCGCGCACTTCGCGATGCAGTGGACCGTCACCTTACCGTTCGCCCGCCGCTTCAGTTCGTCGACGTCGACGCCGGAGCAGTACGCGCAGACTTCGATCCGCGACGCCGGCGCACCGGACGCGGCAGCCTTCTTCGCCGTCATTCGGACCCCTCCTTTCTCATGCCGTGCATTCGCATCAATTCATCGACGGAACCCACCCTTCGAATCGCAGCATGGTTCCTTTCGATTTCAGCGATGCAGTTCCTTTCGATTTCACGCGTCATGGAGGCCAGCTTTCCCAGATCGTCATGCTGGAATTCACTCAACAGATCGGTCGGAACCAGTGGAACATCCAGATCCGACTCCAGAGAGTATTGAAGACAGCAAGCGGAAATGAACGCACGGATATGATCCTTTCGTTCTGAATATCGGTAGACCTTGTTGAACGTCGAGGAGAGTTCTTCATACCAACGTGCAAAACCATCATAGTCCATCGCCTTATCGATCTTCGGGTCAGTGGGTCCATTCCCTTCGGCACATGGATTCACGGTTGTCTGTAGGAAGGTCGTTTCCCGATCCATTTCCAGGAAGTCGATCGTATTCCTGATGATCTTCTCGCACTTGTCCATGATCCCTTCCGCTTCATTTTCGGTGATCACATCGTGGTAGAGACTCGTGAATTCCAACGGTTGTCTTTTCAATTCCATCAAATCGGCATATTGGGTCTTCAACCCTCGATGGAAGTATGTCTGGTTCATGTAGGCAACGGCTTCCGCAAGCAGCATGAGGATACGACCCGCCCCCATCCTGATCCTTCCGATGGAAGACGCTGGAATCCTATCGCAATGGATGGCAACGGCTTTCTCCAGCCTGTCGCATGCGCGATCGTGCATGTACCTCGCATCCCGTAAGTGCGTCTGCATGAGCTGCTGCAGTTGCTTGAACCGATCGGTCTCATGGTCCGAGCGACAGTAAAGAATCTTCACGTCACCGACCAGTGGCGATAGGCTTTCCTTGAAATCCGCGATGCCTTGTACTCTTTCCCAGGACATTCCGAACATGTCGTAGCCGATCCCATTCAGGATGAAAGTCTCGCCGAGCCCTTCGCCCTTTTCATTCCTGGGGATGAAGTACATGTCGACGTCCGAGTCTTCATCCGCGGTCCCATTGACGTAGGACCCATAGCACAACAGCAGGTCGATGTCTTCGGAGAATCCATGATGGATCCGTTCGATTGCGTAATGGACGACTTCTTCATTTCTCGTCATTTCCCGTTTCTTTTCTCTCGCTTGGACAAACAGGCGACCCCCTCGATGTGCGTCGTCCACGGGAACATGTCGACGGGCGTCACCGTGTCGACGCGGTAGCCGGTTTCGGCGAGCCGGGCGACGTCGCGGGCCAGCGTGGCGGGGTTGCAGGAGACATAGACGATGCGTTCCGGGGCCATCTCGGACAACGTGTCCAGCAGACGCGGGTCGCACCCCTTGCGCGGTGGGTCCACCACGACGACGTCGGCGCGCTCTCCGCGGGCGTACCGCTCGGGGACGATGGACTCGGCCTCGCCGACGACGAACTCGAGGTTGTCGAGGCCGTTCAGTACGGCATTCGCCCGGGCATCCTCGACGGCCGGAGCGACCGATTCGATGCCGACGACACGCGCGCTCCTGCGGGCGAGGAAGAGCGAAATCGCGCCCGTGCCGCAGTAGAGGTCGTAGACGGTTTCGCTTCCAGTGAGCCCTGCGGCGTCGACGACTGCGGCGTAGAGGGCCTCGGTCTGCTTCGGATTCACCTGGAAGAACGCGAGCGGCGAAATGCGGAAGCGCAGGCCGGAAAGCCGCTCCTCGATGAACGGCCGACCGTGGAGGATGCGGACGTCGCCGCCCAGCACGACGTTCGTGCGAGCCGTGTTCGCGTCGAGGAAGACGCTTTCGAGTTTCATCCCGGCGAAACGCGCGACGGCCGTCTCCAGCCCGATGACCAGCGCCGGAATGGCGGGAAGGTCCGACCCGTTCGTGACGAGACCGACCATGACCTGTCCCGTCGCGAACCCGACGCGGACGACGACATGGCGCAGCAGTCCGACGTGACGACGCTCGTCGTAGGGGGCGATGGCGTGGGCGGTCATCCATGCGCGGACCGCATCGCGCACCGCGTCGCCCACCGGGTGCTGCACGCGGCATTCCGCTGCATCGACGACATCGTGGGAGCCGCGCGCGAAGAAGCCGATGAGCGGGTGCTCCGTGGACCCCGCGACGGGAAGCTGGACCTTGGCGCGATAGTCGAAGGGATTCTCCATCCCGATGGCCGGCGCAACGAGCGTGTCCGCGTCCGCCACGCCGCCGATCCGGGCCAGCGCGTCGACGACCATGCGGCGCTTCTCGGACAGCTGTGCGGGATACGCGAGATGCTGCAGGGCGCAGCCGCCGCAACGGTCGTAGTCGGCGCAGAAGGGAGCGATCCGATCGGGCGAGGGTTCCAGCAGTCGCTCGGGCACCGCCATGGCGTAGCGTGGGGTCGTGCGCACGGCGCGCACCTGCGCGCGGTCCCCCGGAACCAGGCCATCGACGAAGACGACCAGTCCTTCGGCGCGACCGACTCCCTGTCCTTCCTGGGAAAGTCCCGTGATCGCAAGAGTCAGGGTGGACCCCGGTTTCATCATGTTGTGGTTCCTCTGTTGGATTCTACCATATGTAGCGAAAAGCCGCCGGATCGACGCCGGATTCCCGTCCGTTCTGTGAGGTTTTTGCCGAATCGGTTGAAATTCGGCTTCCCGTCGAGTATAATCCGCGATAGGTGTTTTCAAATTCGGACACGCAATCGACATGCCACTGCGGGATCGCCCCGTCGTCGCCTACGCGGAGAGGTCAATATGCGAAGAACCGGACTCGGTAACGCCCTACAGGCGAGCCGCCTCCCACGCCGACCGAAAAGGCGACTGCTTCATGCGGAGCAGCTGCTTTTTTCTCGTCGCGCAGGTCCTTCGAAGCACAACCACTTGCTTCTCCGCGGACTGATCGCCGGTGTCGTCGTGGTCGTCGTGTCGGGAGCCGGCATCTCCGGTTTCTACTTCGGCTCCAACAAGGATGCCGCGAAGCTCTCCGAGACCACCGCCGCCGCGGGAGCCGCCTATTATTCCTCCACCGTCTCGATCGACGAGGCTCTCAGCCAGCGGATCGAGAAGATCAACGTCCAGCAGCAGGTCAACGACCAGTCCCAGGAGATCGACAAGCTCCAGGAGCAGATCGACAACGCCCAGCGCAACATCCTCGACGCCCTGATGCGGAACCTCAACACGAAGCTGGCGGCGAGCCGCAGTTCTACGGGCTACAGATCCTACATCGCCCAGGCGAAGATCCTCGTCTCCTTGAACAGCAAGGTCGTCAAGTTCAAGAAGACCGATTCCGCCAAGACCATCGACATCACGCCGTATTCGAACGAAATCACCTCCCGCCTGAGCCACCTGCCGACGCTCCGCCCGATACCGGGAAGCTATTCGGGTTACGGCTGGCGCATCCACCCGATCTTCCATTATCGCCAGTTCCACCCGGCCAACGACATCGGGGCGCCGACGGGCACCTCCATCAAGGCCGCCGGCGCGGGAACGGTGACCTATGCCGCATATAACCATGGCGGCGGCAACATGATCACGATCGACCACGGGAACGGCTTCACGACCACCTACATGCACTGCAGCGTCCTGAAGGCCAGAGTCGGCCAGAAGGTCTCGAAGGGTCAGATCATCGGCAAGGTCGGCAACACGGGAACCTCGACCACGCCCCACCTCCATTTCGAAGTCCATTACCACGGAACCCCCTTCAACCCCAAGGAGATCCTCCTCCAGTGGTGAGGCCAGCTTCCGCACACTCCAGCCGTTTATCCCGAAAGGTCCGAGCCATCGATACGACGCTCGGTCCTTCTTCCGTTCTTCAAGGCGACCTGCACTGCGAAGGTTCGGTTCTGTGCGCAGCCACGGTCAACGGACATCTCTCCGCCGTCGGCGATATCGTTCTTCTTCCGACCTCCATCGTGAAGGGTGACGTCCAGGGTCTGGATGTGACCGTCGGTGGCCGGGTCGAGGGCAATGTGACCGCCGAAGGTCTTCTGGTCGTCCAAGCGACGGCCGTCATCACGGGTCGTCTATCGATGGCCCGATTGGTCGTGGACGAAGGAGCCTATCTCCGTGGCGACTGCGTGATGGAACCGGCCAGGACCGCTGAGTAGCAGGAGGCCGCGCCATGCCCGCATCCAAGGATCTTCCTAAGAAGGGCCTGAAGCCCATTGAATCGAATCGTCCGTCGAAATCCACCCGTCAGGGCAGGGTCCTTCGTCGCGAGATGAGCCGACGCCTACGCAGCCGGCCTTCCCGGTCACCGAGCCTGATTTCCGTTCCCAAGCTGTTCTGGAGGTCGATCTGGCGCATCGTGACCTACGTCGTCGTGACGCTCGTGCTGGTCGGCATGTTGGGCGGCGGCGTCCTCGGCGGCATGCTGGTCGGCTACGTCTCGACCGCCCAGCCCATCGCGGTCGCCGACCTGAAGATCAAGACCGAGACCTCCTATGTCTATGACACACAGGGCAATGTCCTTGTCAAACTGACCGGGACGCAGAACGTCGACCGGCAGGTCGTCGCCTGGGACAAACTCGCCGAAACCTACCTTCCGGCTGCCTTCAAGGCCATCGAGGACGAGCGATTCGACACGCACATCGGCATCGACCCCAAGCGTATCGGCAGTGCGGTTCTGGGTTTCTTCTCCAATTCCGGCACCCCTTCGCATGGTGGTTCGACGATTACCCAGCAGACCGTCAAGATGATCACCGGGAAGGACCAGGTCTCCGCGCAGCGCAAGATCCAGGAATGGTACAATGCCATCCGCCTCGAGAAGATGCTCAACAAGTGGGAGATCCTGGAACTCTACATGAACCTCGTGCCGATGTCGAACAACTACGTCGGGGTCCAATCCGCCGCCAAGGCCTATTTCGGCAAGGACGTCCAGGACCTCACGCTTTCCGAGTGCGCCATCCTCGCTGGCATTCCCAACCTGCCCTCCTACTACAACCCGTTCACGGAGTCGGGGAGGCGCAACGTCCTACGCCGCGAACGCATCGTGCTCGGCAAGATGTTCGAGCTCGGTTGGATCTCGAAGACGCAGTATGACGATGCTCTCAATACCGAGGTCCGCTTCCTCGATCCCCCGAAGGTCACGACCACGAATTCGACGCAGTCCTATTTCGTGGATTACGTGATCGGACAGGTCAAGAAGGACCTGAAGGAGAAGCGCGGCCTCAGCTCCGACCTGGCCCTCGCTGCGATCTACAACTACGGATATCGGATCCAGACGACCATGGATCCGGCGGTCCAGGCCCAGATCGACGCGTCCTTCAACGATGTGAAGCTCTTCGTGACCGATGAGAAGGTCATCAAGGACTATCCTGAACGACCCCAGGCAGGCATCGTGGTCCTGGACAACAAGACCGGCCAGATCCGCGGCATGTACGGCGGTTTCGGACCGAAGATCGGGGACTTCGTCCTGAACCGTGCCACCGGTATTTCACGGCAACCGGGTTCGAGCATCAAACCGCTCGACGTATACGGTCCCGGCATCGACCTCGGCCGTATCACGGCGGCGACGACCATCGAGGACAAGGAAGTCTTCCTCGACAACCAGAACCCGAACGTGCCCTATCCGAAGAACGACTACGACGGATTCTACGGGTTCATGACCGTCCGGAATGCCATGAAGATCTCCTCCAATACCGTCGCGGCGCAGACCTGGCTCAACTTCATCGGTGGAAACGACTCCGTCCAGTACTTGAAAAGCGTCGGCATCGACCGCATCACCGAGCGCTACGTCTCGATCGCGCTGGGTGGCTTCAACAAGGGCATGTCTCCGCTCGAGATGGCCGGCGGCTACCAGACCTTCGCCAGCGGCGGCCTCTTCATGCCTCCGGTCGCCTACACGACGGTCACCGACATCGACGGCAACGTCATCCTGGAGAACACGGTCCAGTACCAGCAGGTGTACAAGCCCGAAACGGCCTACATCATGACCCGGATCCTCGAGGAACCCCTCAACGGAACGAACACGGCCTTCGGGCATCCCGGCACGGCCAGCGCCCTGAAGTGGCCGATCAAGAACGCAAAGGGCAACGCCATCGCCACGGCCGGCAAGACCGGTACGACGGACAACAACCGCGACAAATGGTTCGTGGGGTATACGCCGTACTACACGGCGGCGGTCTGGTACGGATACGATTGCCGTCTCAAGTCCATCGAGATCCCCGCCGGAGACAAGCGGAACGCGCAGCGGATCTTCTACGACGTCATGACGCGAATCCACGTGGACCTCGACCCAGCGAGCTGGTACGTTCCGCCGGGAATCACGACGGCTCGGATCTGCATCGCCAGTGGCGAACTCGCGACACCTCAATGCGAGGCGGCGGGCAACTTCGTGATCAAGGAGTACTTCATCGCCGGCACGATTCCGACCACCTACTGCCTCTTCCATAACCCGGTCGCCACACCGACCCCCGAGATCACTCCGGAAATCACGCCCGACATCACACCGGACATCACGCCGGCCGTCACACCCGACGTGACCCCGGACCTCACGCCGACGGACATCCCGACGGCAGCTCCGACGGCGACCCCGACCGTCTGAGTCGTTGTCGCTCCGGTTTTCCAGAAGGTTTCCCTAGCTTTTCCTGGCTGCGAAAAGGGTGCCGATCGGGTGCCCCTTGAGGATGTCCGAAAGGATCTGCGGATCCCGGCCGTTGGCGATGACCATCGCGACCCCAGCGGATGTCGCGATCCGGGCCGCCTCGATCTTGGTCTTCATTCCGCCCGTCCCGCGGCGCGTCCCCGACCCGCCCGCCGAAGCCGCGACGTCGTCGGTGATTTCCTTCACGAAGCCGATCAGCTCGGCGGCCTCATCCTGGCGCGGGTCTCGGTCATAGAGGCCATCGATGTCGGACAGCAGGACCAACAGGTCGGCGCCGACAAGCGTGGCGACGATCGCGGACAGCGTGTCGTTGTCCCCGAAACTTCCGTTGTGCAGGATCTCGAAGGTCGATACCGTATCGTTCTCGTTGACGATCGGAAGGACTTCCTTCTCCATCAGACAGTCGAAGGTGTTTCGCGCGTTATCGCGGGTCAGTGGGTCATCGACGTCGCCGCGGGTCAACAGGACCTGTCCGACCACATAGCCGTATTCCGAGAAGAGACGGCTGTAGAGGCTCATCAGCTCGCACTGCCCGACGGCGGCGACCGCCTGCTTCTCGCGCATCTCCTTCGGTTTTCCCTTCATGCGGAGCCGGGCGAGGCCGACGGCGATGGCACCGGACGTGACGAGGACGACGTCCCGGCCCTGGTTCATCTGGTCGGAGACGGCGCGGCACAGCTTGTCCATGCGGTCCAGGTCGACCCGCCCGTTGTCGTAGGTCAACGTCGACGTCCCCACCTTGATGACGACCCGCTTGGCCGACTTGAGCTTGTTCCTCGAATCGATCATCCCCTGGAGGCCTCCCTCGTATCGCGGCCGTGCAAGGCCGACGTGGCGCGTCCGTGCGTCCGGACGCCTTCGTGGACAGGATAGCCTCGGCACGGGGAAAAAGCAACCGGGGACGCCTCGCGGCGTCTGACGCCGTAATCCTCAAGAGCGAGTCGCGGCGTCTGATCTGCCGTGAGTCCCGACAGCGAGTATGAACGGTGCCACCGTAATCCTCAAGAGCGAGTAGTTGCGAAAGACTCCGAAGTGGCGGCAGCCACTTCACGTCTTTCGACTCGCTCTAGAGGAGTCGCGGCGTCTGCTTGACACCCTTTTCGGGCAATCGTATAATCGGAAATCAAAGGTTTAGTGTTACTAAACTCGACGTACAGCACAGTGTCGTGCGGACGGGAGTCGGGGGCTTCCGGTCCATCCAGTGGGACGGCATGGGAGAGGGGGAACGGCATCATGGGAATCGGCGCGAAGATCCGCTTCCTCCGCCTGGCGAAGAGCCTCACCCAGGAGGAGCTGGCCGACCGGTGCGAGCTCTCCAAGGGTTTCATCTCCCAGCTCGAGCACGACACCACGTCCCCCTCCATCGCAACCCTCATGGACATCCTCCAGGCGCTGGGAACCGACCTCCGGCAGTTCTTCAGCGAGGACGCCGACGCGAGGTCGGTCTTCACCCGCGACGATTTCGCGGTCAAGCAGGAGACCGAACTCGGCCGCGAGACGGTCTGGTTGATGCCGGACGCCCAGCGCAACCGGATGGAACCCATCCTCGTCTCCCTCGCCCCCGGCGCCTCGACCGAGTCCGACGACCCCCACGAAGGGGAGGAGTTCGGCTATGTCCTCGATGGCAGCGTATGGGTCGTGACCGGCTCTGCACGCTCCCGCGCCCGCCGCGGCGACAGCTTCCTCATCCACCCCACGGAGCCCCATCGTCTGGAGAACAGCGGACGGAGGACCGCCCGCATCCTCTGGGTCTCCGCCCCTCCCAGCTTCTAGCGATGCGAAAGGCAGGAACACCGGACATGATTTCATCAACGGAGCCCGTCATCGAACTCGTCGGCGTGAACAAATCCTTCGGGGACACCCGGGTCCTCACCGACATCTCCTTCTCCATCCGGGGCAACGAATTCCTGACCCTCCTCGGCCCATCGGGCTGCGGCAAGTCCACCACCCTGCGCATCCTCGCCGGCTTCGAGCGTCCGGACTCCGGCGACGTCCTGTTCGAAGGCGCCAGCATCCTCGATGTCCCGCCCTATCGCCGTCGCGTCAACACGGTCTTCCAGCGCTACGCCCTTTTCCCTCACCTGAACGTCTTCGAGAACGTCGCCTTCGGTCTCCGCCTCCGCAAGACACCGGAGCCCGAGGTCCGCACGCGCGTCCTCTCCGCCTTGAAGACCGTCGACCTCGACGGATACGGCCAGCGGTGGGTCGACCAGCTTTCCGGCGGTCAGATGCAGCGTGTCGCGATTGCCCGCGCCCTCGTCAACGAGCCGGAGATCCTGCTCCTCGACGAACCGCTCGGCGCCCTGGACCTCAAGATGCGCAAGGGCATGCAGATCGAGTTGAAGGACATGCAGAAGCACCTCGGCATCACCTTCGTCTATGTGACGCACGACCAGGAAGAGGCCCTGACCATGTCCGACACCATCGTCGTGATGCGCGAGGGCGTCGTCCAGCAGGTCGGCTCCCCGACCGACATCTACAACGAACCACGCAATGCCTTCGTCGCGGACTTCATCGGCGAGAGCAACATCCTGTCGGGTCGGATGGAAAGCGACTACGCGCTGACCTTCGCAGGAAGCCGTTTCGCATGCGTGGACCTGCGACGTGCAGATCCGGATGTGGACGTCGTGATCCGCCCGGAGGACATCCTCCTCGTTCCACCGGATGGAGCGCCGATCCGCGGCGAGGTCGTTTCGGTGGTATTCAAGGGCGTCCACTACGAGATGCTGATCGAGTCCGATGGATTCGAATGGATGGTCCACAGCACCGACCGCGTCGCCGAGGGGGAGTCCGTCGGCCTGCAGTTCGACCCGGAGGATATCCACGTCATGGACCGCTCCGACCACTCCCCCGTCGCGCACGGGGACGCCCCATGAAGCTGCGCTGGTTCTCCTACCCGTACGTCCTCTGGATGGTCGTCTTCACGCTGGCGCCGCTGCTGCTCGTCGCCTATTTCGCCTTCACGGCCGTCCAGCCGGACGGAACGACCGTCTTCACTTTTATCGGCTTCGAGAAGATCGTCGGCGGCGATCGCGTGCCCCTCGACCTGCTCGGACTGCAGAAGGTCTTCGGAATCACGGTCGAGGTCCCGCTGTACCTCAACGTCTTCGTCAAGTCCCTGCAGATCGCCCTCCTCAGCACCCTGGCCTGTCTCCTCTTCGGCTACCCGGCTGCCTATCTGCTCGCGCGACGCACGGCGACCCGCCGCGGCGGCACGGACCTCCTGCTGCTGCTCTTCGTCATCCCCATGTGGATGAACGCCCTGCTGCGCACGTACGCCTGGCTCGCGCTGCTCGAACCCAACGGCATCGTCAACACGATGCTCTCCGCCATCGGCCTGCCCCGCGGCCAGTTCCTCTACAACGACTTCGGCATCGGACTCGGCATGGTCTACAACTATCTCCCCTTCATGGTGCTGCCCATCTACTCCGTGCTCGTGAAGGTCGACCGGAGCGTCGTGGAAGCCGCCGAGGACCTCGGCGCCGACCGGACGCGCGTCTTCACCCGCGTTGTCCTGCCGCTGTCCATGCCGGGCGTGATGTCGGGCATCAACATGGTGTTCATGCCGGCGATGACCACCTTCCTCATCCCGAACCTGCTGGGCGGAGGCCGCTACATGCTGATCGGCAACGTCATCGAGCGTCAGTACATGATCGCCCGGGACTGGACCACCGCCTCCGCTCTGTCCATCGTCCTGCTGGTCTTCGTCCTCGCCTCGATGCGCATGATGACGCGCTACGAGAAGGGCAACGAGGGAGGGGGCGTGCTGTTGTGAAACTGGGACGCGCCGTCCGCAACACCTACATGGGCTTCATCTTCCTGTTCCTGTACGCACCGGTCGTCGTGCTGGTCGTCTTCTCGTTCAACGCCGCGAAATCCCGCTCGGTGTGGGGCGGCTTCACCCTCGACTGGTACCGGAAGCTCTTCACCAACACCGAGATCCTGTCCTCCCTGCGCGTGACGCTGATCGTCGCCCTGCTGTCCGCCCTCGTCGCCACGCTCATCGCGACCGTCACCTGCATCGGTCTCGACGGGCTCGGCAAGCGCCCCCGCGCCCTGGTGATGAACCTCTCCTACATCCCCATCGTCAACCCCGACCTCGTGACCGGCATCTCCCTGATGCTCCTCTTCGTGTTCATGAACCTGCAGCTCGGATTCGCGACCCTGCTGCTCTCGCACATCGCCTTCAACATCCCCTATGCGATCCTATCCATCCTGCCGAAGATGAAGCAGCTGGACCGCAATCTCTACGAAGCCGCGCTGGACCTCGGCGCGAAGCCTTCGCAGGCGATTGTCCGGGTCATCCTTCCGGAGATCGCCCCGGGGGTCATCACCGCTCTCATCCTGACCTTCACGCTGTCCATCGACGACTTCGTCATCAGCTACTTCACCTCGGGCGCCGGGGTGTCGAACCTCGCCATCACCATCTACTCGATGGCCCGCAAGTCCGTCAATCCGCAGATCAATGCGCTTTCCGCGCTGATGTTCGTCGTCGTCCTGGCCCTGCTCCTCATCGTGAACTTCCGTTCGAACCGTGAAATCCGAAAGCCGAAGGAGGACCCCCGCCCATGAAGAGAATCATTTCCGCTCCGTGGATCCGATCGATCGTCGTGCTGGCGCTGCTGGCCGTGACGCTGCTCGGGACGACGTCGTGCGCCTCGAAGACGACGACGATATACTTCTACAATTGGGGGGAGTACATCGCCGAAGACACGATCGCGAAGTTCGAGGCCGCGCACCCCGATATCAAGGTGTCGATGAAGACCTTCGACTCCAACGAGGCCCTGTATCAGACGCTCGAAGCTTCCGCGTTCGACGTCATCGTTCCCTCCGACTACATGGTCGCCCGCCTCATCAAGGAGGACAAGCTCTACAAGCCCGATCTGTCCGCGATTCCGAACCATGCGAAGTACAACGACCCCCGCCTCGCTTCCGTCCGCTTCGACCCCGACGACGCCGTGTCCTCGAAGATGTTCCAGTATGCCGTACCCTATCTCTTCTGCACGGTCGGCCTCCTGTACAATACCGCCGATGTCGCGGCGCCGGCTTCCGATTCCCCCGCGGACGTCTGGGCACCCCTGTTCGATGCGAAGTACAAGGACCGCATCGGCATGTACGACAGCATGCGCGAGTCCATCGGCGTCGCGTTGAACCTGTTCGGCTTCAGCCTGAACTCGACCGACGAAAGCCAGCTGGCCCAGGCGAAGACCCTGCTGCTGAAGCAGAAGGAGGAGGTCCAGCCCATCTACGGCATCGACGAGCTCAAGGACAAGTACGTATCCGGTGAGCTGGCGGCGGGTGTCGCTTGGGCCGGCGATTATGTGGCCTGCCTCGCCAAGCTGGAAGAAGCCGGAAAGGACGCCGGTCAGCTTGGATTCGCACTTCCCAAGGGAACGAACTTCTTCGTCGACTTCCTCTGCATCCCGAAGAACGCGAAGCACCCGAAGGAAGCGCAGGTCTTCATCGACTTCCTGTGCCAGCCCGAGATCTCCCTCGCCGATTCCGACTACGCCGGCTACTCCACCCCCAACCTGGAGGCGCAGAAATCCTTGCCCGAGGAGATCCGGAGCAACCTCGCCCTGTATCCGGACGACGCCACCATCGCCTCCCTCGAGGTCTACTACTCGAACGACGCCATCGACACCGCGTACTCCGCCATCTGGGAAAGCGTCATGGCGCACT
>CAXNDY010000001.1:0-20699 GCA_964201095.1 Saccharofermentanales bacterium | reverse complement strand
AAAAATATTGGGAAGCATGCAGTCGAGGCTTGTCGGATAACTTCAAGAACCGTTACCCGGAAATTCCATGGCGCCAGATCAGCGGACTTCGGAATCGAATCGTGCATGGGTATGACGATGTACAAATGACGATCATCTGGGAGACGATTACCGGGGATCTTGCAGGTCTTCATGACAAGTTGATGGGAATCCTTCAGGAGAAGGTCTAGCCGGGTAAGCGCACCCAGGGGCGCATCGACGTGTCATGCCAGAATGCAACCGTTTGCACCAGAAAGGCCCTCTTCGCGGCGCGGAGAGGGTCTTTCCCTTGGACGCCCGGACTGTCCGCACCACGCGCACACCACCCCCCTGCATGCAATGGTGAATGGATGCATAATGCAGTACGGGAGCGGATTCCCGGTTCGGTGCCATGCAACGCGGTGACGCGCCGACAGGGTCAACCGCTCGGCCTCGTGGCCCCAAACCCCTGCCACTCCTGCCTGTGCATTCGGAAACCCCTGTCTTTCAAGTTATGCACAGAGTTATCCACACTATCCACAGTTTTCACGCAGAGCGCACTGGAGTAAGATGACTCCTGTACGGCGTGGATTTCGGAACGACGCTGGGAGGACGGAGGGACCATCGATGCGGAGAAGGATCCGAAACGAACCGGTCGTCTGCATCAGCGTCGATGCGATGCACGAGCGGGATCTCGACCGCCTCCTCGCCCAGCCGGTCCTTGCCGGTCTGGCCGAAAAGGGCTCCACCGTAAAGGAGATGCGCACGGTCGCGCCTTCGCTCACCTACCCCGCCCACGCCTCCATCGTCACCGGGCGCAGGCCCGCTTCCCACGGAATCGTGCACAACGAGAAGGACCCGCCGTCGGGCTTCGACTGGGACTGGAACTGGTGCCGCGACTCCATCCGCGGGGACACGGTCTGCGATGCGGCGCACCGCGCCGGCTACCGCGTGGCGTCGCTCCTGTGGCCCGTCATGGGCGGCTCGCAGTTCGAGTGGGTGCTGCCCGAGATCGCGGCGAGCGCGATGAAGGGCGAAAGCCTGACCTGGAAGGCGCTGCGCAACGGGACGCCCTTCTTCCTGCTGGGCGCCGAGATGCGCCACGGCCGCCTGCGTCAGGGCATGCGGCAGCCCCACCTCGACGATTTCGCTTCGGCCGTCGCTGTCGAGCTCCTCGGACGGCGGCTCCACGGCCCCGACCTGCTGATGCTGCACCTCGTCGACCTCGACGACGCGAAGCACCGCCACGGCGTCGGCTCCCGCGAGGCCGACGAAGCCTGCGACCGCACCGCCGTGAAGATCGGCCGGGTACTCGCCGCGGCCGGCGTCGACGCGACCGTGCTGATCTTCGGCGACCACGCCCAGATCGACGTGGGCAGGCTGCTCGACGGCATCGGACGCATGCAGAGGGCGGGGCTCGCCGTCCGGGTCCACGGAGCCGGCGGAGGGGCGTTCCTGTATCCTGAATCGGGCTATCTCCCGGAACGTGACGGCGCACGGCTGGAGCGTCTCCTCGTGGACTGGCGCGCGGAACCCGACGGCGGCCTGCGCGGCTGGCTCGACATCGAAGGGATGCGAGCCGCCGGCACCGGGGACGGCCGCGCGCTGGCGCTGCTCGACGCGGAGGACGGATTCTCGTTCGATGTGGGGCACCGCGCGACGCACGGGCATCTGCCCGACCACCCCGGCATCTCGACGACCCTGTTCGCGACGGGTCCCGGCATCGTCCCCGGGCTCTCGATTGACAGGGCTGAGATAATCGATATAGGCCCTACGGTCGCGCGTCTCCTCGGCGTCGCGCTGCCGGAGGCGGAGGGCACCCCGCTCCGCCTGCTTGCCCAGAAGGCGGGCCGCTGATCGCCCACAGACCCCACAAGGAGGATCGAATGCATTCCCTATCCCGTTGGAATTCCCGCCTGTCCGTCTATCTCGCCGCACTGGCGCTCCTCGTCCCCGCTCTCCTCGTATCCGGCTGCAGCACATCCCCGCGTCCGTCGCCGACCTCCGGCGAGAAGACCCTCTCGATCGTCGCATCGTTCTACCCGGTCTACCTCGACGTCCTCCAACTCACGAAGGACATACCCGGCGTGGACGTGACCCTGCTCGTCCCACCCTCGACCGGATGCCTGCACGACTACGCCCTGACCGGCGGCGACATGAAGACGCTGACCGGCGCCGACGTCCTCGTCGTCAACGGCGGTGGCATGGAGGGCTTCCTCACGCAGCTCGCGACCGACTTCCCCCGCCTCGTCGTGATCGAATCGTCCCGGGGCATCGTGCCGGTGCTGGACCCGCTGGGCGCGACCGACCCCCACGTCTGGACGTCCCCGAAGAGCGCATCCGTCCAGCTATCGAACATCGCCCAGGACCTCGCCGCCGCGGACCCGGTCCATGCCGCGCTCTATTCGGCGAACGCCACCCGCTACGGCGAAGCGCTCGCCGCTCTCGACCGCCGGGCGGAGACGCTGCTCGCCCCCTACGCGGGGACCCACGTCCTCGCCGGACACTCCTCCTTCCTCTACTTCGCCCGAGACTACGGATTCGACGTGATCGGGCTGTTCGGCCTCGACGACGGGCAGACCGTCGGAACCGGCGAGCTCTCCCGCATGATCGATGCCGCGAAGGCCCTTCCGGGCTCCCTGATCGTGTCCGATCCGCAGTATCCCGCGATCGCAGGGGAGACGGTCGCCCGCGAGACCGGCCTGCAGGCCTGCGTCTTCGATTCCGTCGCCGGCGGCACCCTGGAAGGCTCCGCCGCCCTGGACGACTATCTCGACCGCATGAACGCGAATCTGGACCGCCTCGTGAAGACGCTGGAGGCTCGATGAGCGCGAAGACCCCCCCGACTCCGATTCCGCTCCCCGTCGTGCCCGAGCCTCACGGCCACCATCACCACGGTCAGGATGCGGTCGTCCCGGCGACCGCGCCCGACGCCGTCCGCGAAGTCTGCAGCGCCTGCTGCACCCGCATCGAGGACCTCGGCGTCGAGATCTCCGGCCACACCATCCTCCACGACATCGACCTGCACCTCCACTGCGGCGAGCTCACCGTCATCGTCGGCCCCAACGGCGCCGGGAAGACGACGCTTCTCCGCGCAGTGGCCGGCCTCGTCGACCACAGCGGCCGCATCGTCTTCGAGGACTTCGGCCACGGCACCACCGGCCGCCCCGTGATCGGCTACGTCCCGCAGGCGCCGACCTTCGACCGTTCGACCCCGGCCTCCGTCCTGGACCTCTTCGCCGCGGCCTTCTCCCGTCGCCCCGCCTTCACCGGCGCCTCCCGCCGCACCGCTGCCTTCGCCGCCGCCTGCCTCGAGCGCACCGGCGCCGCGCACCTGCTCCGCCGCGAGCTGTCCCGCCTGTCCGGCGGCGAACTGCAGCGCGTCATGCTCGCCCTCGCCCTCGAGCCCGCACCGAACCTGCTGCTCCTCGACGAGCCGGTGTCCGGGATGGACATCCGCGGCCGCGACGCGTTCTACGGCCTCCTCGAGGACATCCGCTGCCGCCTCGACCTCTCCATCCTCATGGTCTCCCACGACATGGCCGCCGCCACCGAACACGCCGACCGCCTGATCCTCCTCGACGGCACCGTCCTGGCCGACGGCCTCCCCGAAGAGGTCGCCGCCTCCGACGCCTACCGCGACCGCCTCGGCCCCGCGCCCCACCGCCACGAGCACCGGACGGGAGGGAACGCCTGATGGAGACGCTGCTGCACATGTTCGACTACGGCTTCATGCGCAATGCCTTCCTGGCCATCCTCCTGCTCGCCCCCCTCTTCGGCATGCTGGGCACCCAGGTCGTGTCCAACCGGATGGCCTTCTTCGCCGACGCCCTCGGCCACAGCGCCCTGGCCGGCATCGCCATCGGCGTGCTGCTCGGCATCGCCGACCCGCTGCTCGCCATGGTCGGCTTCGGCCTCGTCTTCGCCATCGGCATCGTCGTCGGCCGCGAGCGCGGCGGCGCCTCCGCCGACACCACCATCGGCGTCTTCTCCTCGCTGGCCATGGCCCTCGGCATCCTGCTGCTGTCCCGCGCCGGCGGCTTCGCCAAGTACTCGTCCTTCCTCATCGGCGACATCCTCGCCATCGACTCCACGGACCTGCTGCGCCTGTTCCTCGTGCTCGCGCTGTTCCTCGTCTATTGGGCAATCTTCTACAACCGCCTGCTCCTCGCGACGCTGCAGGGGTCGGTGGCCCAGAGCCGCGGCGTCTCCGTACTGCGCAACGAGATCGTCTTCAACGCCATGGTCGCCATCGTGGTCATGGTCTCGATCCGCTGGGTCGGCCTGCTCGTGATCAACGCCATGCTCGTGGTGCCCGCGGCGGCCGCCCGCAGGCTTTCCGGCAGCGTCCGCTCCTATCAGGCGCTGTCCGTCGGCATCAGCCTGATTTCCGGTGTCGTCGGCCTCGTGGTATCATACCTAGCAGATGTTCCGGCCGGCGCCGCCTTCGTCGTCGTCGCCGCCGGGTTCTACCTCCTGTCCGTCGTCGTCGCCCGGGTCCGCGGGCGCGCCTGACGGAAACGGACCGGTATCGCCGGTCCGGAATGCCGAAAGGGGCCCGCCGATGGGAACCACACGCGACGCCGCCGTCGCCGCCCGCTCCGCCGCCCTCGCCCTGGCCGCCGTCCCCTCCGCGGAGAAGGACGCCGCCCTGATGCGCGTCGCCGACGCCCTCGCGGCGCATGCCGACGCCCTCGCCGCGGCCAATGCCGAGGACCTGCGCAAGGCCGCCGAAGCCGGGCTTCCCGACCCCGTCCTCAAGCGCCTGAAGTTCGACGCGGCGAAGATCCGCTCCGCCGCCGACGGCGTGCGCAGCCTCGCCGCGCTGCACGACCCGGTGGGACGCACCCTGCTTTCCACCGAACTCGACACGGGGCTCGACCTCTACCGCGTGACCTGCCCCCTCGGCGTGGTCGGCGTCGTCTTCGAGTCGCGCCCCGACGCGCTGGTGCAGATCGCCTGCCTGTGCCTCAAGAGCGGAAACGCAGCCCTCCTCAAGGGCGGCGCGGAGGCGCTGGGCACCAACCGCGCCGTCGCCGCCGTGCTGCTCGACGCGACCCGCGGCCCCGGAATCCCGGATGGCTGGGCCTCCCTGCTCGAGACGCGCGCCGATGTCGGCGAACTGCTCGGCATGGACGACCTCGTGGACCTGCTGATTCCCCGCGGCTCCAATGAATTCGTGCGGTACATCATGGACCACACCCGGATCCCCGTCCTCGGCCACGCCGACGGCATCTGCCACGTCTACGCCGACCGTGCCTGCGACCCCTGCATGGCCGTCCGCGTGATGCTCGACGCCAAGACCCAGTACGTGTCGGTCTGCAACGCCGCCGAGACCTTCCTCGTGCACGCCGCCGCCGCGCCGGCGCTGCTGCCGCCCCTGATGTCCGCGCTCGCCGCGAAGGGCGTCGCCGTCGTCGGCTGTGCCCGCACCGCCGCCGCGACCGGCTGCGCCTCCGCCACCGAGACCGACTGGGCGACGGAGTACCTCGACTACAAGGTGTCGATCCGCATCGTGGACTCACTCGATGAAGCCGTCGACCATGTCAACCGCTACGGCTCGAAGCACACCGACGCCATATTGACCGAGGACCCCGCCGCGGCGGCCCGCTTCCTCGAGCGGGTCGACTCCGGCAACGTCTTCTGGAACTGCTCGACCCGCTTCTCCGACGGCTTCCGCTACGGGTTCGGCGCCGAGGTCGGCGTCAGCACCTCCAAGATCCACGCCCGCGGGCCGGTCGGGCTCGAGGGCCTCGTCACCTACAAATACAAGCTGCTCGGGCACGGCCAGACCGTCGACGACTACTCGTCCGGCCGCAGCCGGTTCACGCACCGGGAGCTGGACCAGGAGTGCCCGCTCTGAGCGCGCGGAGACCGGACACCACCGGCACCCCCGAACGTTCGCGCCTCGCCGCCCGGCTGCGCGGTCCCCTGGACTGGGTCGTCACGGCGCAGCGGGCGATGCCGGCCCGGCACAAGGGGCTGCTCGCCGTCCTCGTCCTGATCTTCCTCTCGCCCTATACGGCACCCGTCGCGATGCTCGCGGTCGTCCTATACGCCGTCGTGCGCACCGTCCGGACCGCGCGCGCCGATTCCGGCGGCAAGCCCTTCCGCGGCATGGTCCGGCGGGTCTCCGACGGCCTCGGCGCGAGCCGCATCTTCCTCCCCGGCGCGGTCCTGCTCGTGTCCGCGATTGCCGGCGCCATCGTCTACGACAACCCGAAGTCGCTGCTCGCAACGTTCGCGGTGCTCCTGCCCGCGTTCCTCGCCGCGCTCTGGTACGAGCACGCCTGGACCCGCGACGACGCGCTGCACTTCTCGCATTACACGTCGCTCCTCCTTCTGCCCATCGCCCTGATCGCGGTCGTGCGCCTGGCCGGCGTCTTCCCGTACGTTCCGTACCCGTCGCGGGCGACGGGTACGTTCGGCAACCCCAACATCCTCGCCATGGTGCTCGAGGCGCTGATCCCCATGGCCATGGCCATGACCTACCACGTCTGGAGCAAACCCGGCAAGGCCCTGCTCCTGTTCGCCATCACCGTCGGCTGGATCATGCTCTACTTCACGGGAAGCCGGTCGGGGATGATGGCGGGGCTCGCGGCCGCCATGGTGTTCTTCCTGTTCATGAGCGAACGCCGGCTCCTGTCGGTCGCCATCGGACTCACCGCTCTCGGGCTCATCATCCTCTCCATCTGGCCGGAGGACGCCCTCGCCATGCTCAAGACCCTGATTCCGCGTCTCAACACGATCACGAAGGAGATCACCAGCCGTCTCGCCCTCTGGAAATTCGCCTGGACCGAGATCCTGAAGGATCCGGTCCTCGGCAGAGGTCTCTTCTCCTTCTCGCGGTACATCACGAATCCGCACTACGCGGACCGGATCCACGCCCATAGCCTCTACATCGGCCTCTGGCTGGAGACCGGCGGCATCGGGCTCGCGGCGTTCGTCTTCCTGATCGTGCGCTTCGTGGGGTCGGTGGTGCGCACCTTCCGCGGCTCGCCCCTGCGCCCCTACCTCGCCGGCGGGCTCGCGGTCCTGACGACGCTGCTCGTGCACGGGGTCACCGACATGCCGCTCATGAGCACACAGGAACTCGCGCTGATCCTTCTGACGCTGTCGGCGCTGTCCGTGGCGCTGGGTCCCAAGGGCCTCCGCGGAGGCCCTCCGAGGCTGGATTCCGAAGGGCGCAGGATCGTCTGAAAACCATCGCGGCCGAAGCCCGTTCGGGTGTATAATGCTTTGGATATGGAAAGGATGATGCATCATGCCATACTATGACCTCAAGTGCGCGGACTGCGAAAACGAATTCAACGCCAAGGCTTCGATGGACGCCCGCACCACCGGGGCGATCCAGTGCCCGGCCTGCGGCTCCTATCGCCTCGAGACCATCTTCCGCAAGGTGAACCTCGTCCGCAGCCGCGGAGACGTTCCCGAAGGCTGTCCGGCGGAGGCCGGCGGAGACTGCGGCGGCGGCTGCTGCAGCGGATGCCGGTAGCCCGTAATCTTGCGTGGACGGGTCCCATCGGATAGAATGACGGGAAGCCACTTCGAATCGGGAAGGGAGGAAGTCGATACCTTGAAGATCGCACTGGCCAGCGACCACGCCGGTTACCCGCTCAAGCGGCTTCTTTCCCAGCACCTGACCGCGAAGGGTCACGAATGCGTCGACTTCGGCGCCGACACCGATGCGCAGCCAAGCAGCTACGTCCCCTTCGCCGAGCGCCTCGGCGAGGCCGTCGCGTCCGGGGATCCGCCTTTCGGCATCGTGGTCTGCGGAACGGGCCTTGGGATCTCGATCACGGCGAACAAGGTCCGCGGCATCCGCGCGGCCGTCTGCACCAACGAGTACATGGCCCGGATGGCCCGCCAGCACAACGACGCGAACGTCCTCGCCCTGGGCGCCCGGGTCGTGGGCACGGGACTCGCGGTCTCGGTCGTCGACGCCTTCCTCGAGGAGACCTTCGAAGCCGGAGGCCGGCATCAGGCGCGGGTCGAGGAGATCCGCGACGTGGAGCGCCGGCACATGATATAGTTCCGCCCGGGTCGTTCGTCGGCCGCCTCCCGCCCGGGAGGCATCCCGCAAGGGGCAGTTTCACAGGACGGTGCCACATGGACAACCTGTTCGTCTTCGACCACCCGCTGATCCAGCACAAGATCTCCCTGCTCCGCGACAAGCGCACCACCACGAAGGAGTTCCGCGAACTGGTCTCCGAGGTGGCGATGCTCATGGCCTATGAAGTCACGCGGGACCTGCCCCTCAAGGAGATCGAGGTCGAGACGCCCGTCGCGATCGCGAAGACCAAGGTGCTCGCCGGCAAGAAGTTCGCCCTGGTGCCGATCCTGCGCGCCGGCCTCGGGATGGTCGACGGCATGCTGAACCTGATGCCCATGGCCAAGGTCGGCCACATCGGACTCTACCGCGACCCCGTGACGCTCGAGCCCGTCGAGTACTACTGCAAGCTTCCGGACGACGCCATCGAGCGCGAGATCGTCGTCCTCGACCCGATGCTCGCCACGGGCGGGTCCGCTTCCGCCGCCGTCGGCTTCATCAAGCAGCGCGGTGTGAAGACCATCAAGTTCATGTGCCTGATCGCCGCCCCCGTCGGCATCGAGCGTCTGCACCGCGACCACCCCGACGTTCCGATCTTCTGCGCCGCCGTCGACGACCGCCTGAACGACCACGCCTACATCGTGCCGGGCCTCGGCGACGCCGGGGACCGCCTGTTCGGAACCAAGTAGCTCCCCCCGCCGACGTCGCGGGAACCACGAAGATTCCAATGGCGGAACCCCGGGGGCCCCTGGTGGCCCTCGGGTTTCGTCCTTGAAGGAGAAATGCATGAGACCTTCCTGGGACGCCTACTTCCAGCAGATCGCGGAACTCGTCAAGACGAGGTCCACGTGTCTGCGTCGGCAGGTCGGGGCGGTCATCGTGAAGGACAAGCGGATCGTCTCCACCGGGTACAACGGGTCGCCGGTCCGCACAGCCCATTGCGAGGACGTCGGGTGCCTGCGCGAAAAGCTCGGCATCCCCTCCGGCCAGCGCCACGAGCTCTGCCGCGCCATCCACGCCGAGCAGAACGCCATCATCCAGGCCGCCCACTCCGGCACCTCGATGGAGGGCGCGACGGTCTACGTCACCTGCCAGCCCTGCTCGCTGTGCGCGAAGATGCTGATCAACGCCGGCATCGCCCGCATCGTCTACGCCGGGGACTACCCCGACGAGCTCGCCATGACCATGCTCCAGGAAGCCGGCGTCGTGCTGGACCGCGTGGAGGTCTGAGGCGGCGATGGAGAGTCTCTTCACCGTGCAGGTACTTACCCGCTTCGACCTCTTCGGCCTGTCCGTCGGACTGCCCGTCCTGCTGGTCGTCCAGTGGGCCGTCATGGCCGTCGTCTTCTTCGCCGTCTTCCTCGCCCGGCGCAACGCGAAACCCGCTCCCGGCGTCCTGCAGAACTTCTCCGAGATCCTGTCCGCGACGCTCAAGCGCTGGACGTCGCGCCGCGTCGCCGCCGACGGACCCCTCGCCCGGCATCGTCCTCCCTCCGAGAGCCTTTCCGCCATCGTCGTGACCACCGGCCTCTTCATCTTCGCCTTCTGGGCCGCCGTCGCCGTCACCACGCTTCCCGTGAAGACCGGTCCCATGTCCGCCATCGTCGACGTCGTCAACCCCGTGTTCCAGTCCCTGAAGGAGAAGACCATCCTCGGTCCCGTCCTCGAACGTTTCAGCGGCGCCGACATCGGCGCCGAGATCCGGGAATCGATCCAGTTCCGGGAGGCTTTCGGCCTCCAGCTGTTCGGCATGCACATCGGCATCGCCGACGTGGTCGTCGTGACGTGGATCGTCATGGTCTTCCTCTTCGCACTGGCCTTCTGGCTCGGCCGCGGATTCCGCCCGGTGCCCAAGGGCAGGCAGCTGGTCGCCGAGAACCTGGTCAAGGGGATCCAGAGCCTGTGCGGCACCGTCATGGAGCCCGAACTCGTCGACCGCTACGTCCCCTTTGTCGGCACGATCGTCCTGTTCATCGGATTCTGCAACATGACGTCCGTCTTCCGCCTTCCACCGCCCGCGAAGAACCCGGTCTTCCCCGTCGCCCTCGCGCTGCTCGCCATCGCCTCCGTCCTGTTCTTCAGCATCCGGGAGGTCGGTTTCCGGGGGTTCGCCAGATCCATGCTCTATCCCAAGGCGATCATGCTTCCTTTCAAGATCATCGACTTCATCATCAAGATCATCTCCCTGTCCCTGCGACTCTTCGGCAACATCTTCGGCGCCTTCATCCTCATGGAATTCGTCAACATCGTGGCCCCCATCCTGCTGCCCGGACTGATCGGACTCTGGTTCGACCTGGCCGACGGTCTGATCCAGGGACTCGTCTTCGGTTACCTGACCGCCCTCTATATCGGAGAAGTGGTCGAGAACGCGCATCATGCCGCCTGACGCGGCAGGAAGGAGTATCTGAACATGGATACATCAATCGTAGGAATCGCAGCCGCAGGAGCCATCGCCATCGCCGCATTCGGCGCCGCGCTCGGCATCGGCATGGCCTCGGGCAAGGCATTCGACGCCGCCGCCCGCCAGCCGGAAATCATCGGCAAGATCCAGAGCCTGCTCTTCACCGCCATCATCTTCATCGAAGCCACCGCGATCTACGCGCTGGTCGTCAGTCTCCTGCTGATCTTCGTCTTCAAGTGACGGAGAGGCTGACACAAACGAGGTAAACGGGATGTATACCGACTATATCGTGACCGGCATCTTCACCATCATCAACCTGCTGGTGACCTACTTCGTCCTGAAGCGGTTCCTGTTCAAGCCGGTGATGGCCTACATGAAGAAGCGCCAGACCAACATCGAGAACGACCTGCGCGACGCGCAGGCCAAGATCGACGAGGCCGAGATGCGGACCATGGAAGCGACCGAGCGGATCGAGGGCTCCATCAAGGAGGCCTCCGGCATCGTCGGCGATGCCAAGGTGCAGGCCGAGACGCAGCGCGACGCGATCCTCGCGTCCGCCCGCCAGGAGGCCGCGGACCTCATCAAGCGCTCCGAAGGCGACATCAACCGGATGCGCAACGCCATGCTCGAGGACATGAAGACCGAGGTCGCGGAGCTTTCCGTGGCCATCGCCACCAAGGTCATCGGGCAGAGCGTCGACAAGGACCGTCAGAAGGAACTGGTCGAGCGGCTGGTGTCCGACGAACTGAAGGGTCGGGTGGAATCGAATGCCTGACGTTTCCAGGGCGTCGTCCGCCCGTTCCTCCGTTCCGGTCGTCCGGATCGCGACGTCCATCCGCCTCGACGACGAGCTCGCGGAACGCCTCGCGAAGAAATTCGCGACGCGCGTGGGGTTGGCCGAATACACGACGCACGTCGAATTCGATAGCGAACTCATCGGCGGGCTCGTGGTCTTCGCCGGCGGATTCCGCTACGACTACAGCATCCAGGGACAGCTGACGCGCATCGCGGCGCAGCTTCGGTCGACGCGCACCCAGAATGCGGAGCCGCAGCAGGAGGAGAATCTCAACAGCTTCATCTCCGCGACGCTCGGCGAGTCGCTCGACGACTTCACCGAGACGCCGGTCGCCGACATCACCGAGATCCAGTCCGCCTATCTACGACAGATGGAGGGCGGGATCCTGGACCCGGACCAGATCCGCGAGGACCTGCGCGAATCGATTTCCCGCTTCGAGGCCACCTCGACGGTCGAAGAAGTCAGCACCGTCGCCACCTCCGGCGACGGCATCGTCACCGTCCCGGGTCTGCAGAACTGCATGTACGGCGAGATCATCGAGTTCGCGAGCGGAGCCGACGGCTTCGCCATGAACCTCGAGGAGGACCGTGTCGGCATCGTGCTGCTCGCCGGCGCCTCGACCGTCACCGAGGGCATGATGTGCAAGCGCACCGGACGCACCATCCAGGTGCCGGTCGGCTCCGGGCTTCTCGGCCGCGTCATCGACCCGCTCGGCAAGCCCCTCGACGGTCTAGGCCCCATCCAGAGCCTGCGATTCCGCCCCGTCGAGTCCCTCGCCCCCAACGTCGTCGACCGCCAGCCCGTCAACAAGTCGCTCCAGACCGGCATCACCGCCATCGACGCGCTCACCCCCATCGGCCGCGGCCAGCGCGAACTCATCATCGGCGACCGGCAGACCGGCAAGACGGCTCTCGCCATCGACACGATCCTCAACCAGAAGGGCAAGGGCGTTCAGTGCATCTACGTCGCCATCGGGCAGAAGATGTCCACCATCGCCTCCGTCGTCGGCACGCTCAACCGCGCCGGCGCCATGGACTACACCACCATCGTCGTCGCGAGCGCCTCGGCCTCCGCCGCCATGCAGTACCTCGCCCCCTACAGCGGCTGCTCGATCGCCGAGGACCTGATGTACGAGTCCAAGGCCGACGTGCTCGTCGTCTACGACGACCTGACCAAGCACGCCCAGGCCTATCGCGCCATCTCGCTCCTGCTGCGCCGCCCCCCCGGCCGCGAGGCCTTCCCCGGCGATGTCTTCTACCTGCACTCCCGTCTGCTGGAGCGCGCCGCGCGCCTGTCCGACGAGCTCGGCGGCGGCTCCATCACGGCGCTGCCCATCGTCGAGACCCAGGGCGGCGACATCTCCGCCTATATCCCGACCAACGTCATCTCCATCACCGACGGCCAGATCTACCTCGAGTCGGAACTGTTCTTCTCGGGCCGCCGCCCCGCCATCAACGTCGGACTGTCCGTCTCCCGCGTCGGCAGCGCCGCCCAGGAGAAGGCCATGAAGCGCGTTGCGGGTCCGCTTCGCATCAACCTCGCCCAGTACCGCGAACTCGAGGTCTTCTCGCAGTTCGGCTCCGAGCTCGACCCGACCACGCGCGCGCAGCTCGCCATCGGCGAGCGCATCACCGAGGTGCTCAAGCAGAGCCAGTTCGCACCGCGCTCGCTGGCCGTCCAGGTCGTCATGGTCCACGTCTCGACGAAGGGCCTGCTGTCCGACATCGACGCCGATGCCGTCCGCGAGTTCCTCAAGGGCTTCATCGAGTTCCTCGGCGCGATTTCGCCGGCGGTCATGAACACCATCCAGGACACGGGCGACCTCGGACCCACCTTCGCGGAAGACATCGCCGGCGCGCTCAAGGAATGGAAGCAGATGTGGCGTGCGGAGCATGAATCGGAAGGGACCGAACAGTAGCCGATGGAACAGAGCTTCGACATTCGGAAGAGGATGCGCAGCATCGGCGATATCCGCCAGATGACGCGCGCCATGTACCTGATCAGTGCCGTCAAGATGAAGAAGGCGCGGGCGCAGCTTGCCAAGACGCTCCCGTTCTTCGAGTCCTGCCGCCTGACCATGGCCCAGATCCATCGCCTCAGCCCGGACGTCCGCAACCGGTACTTCACCGGCCACCGGCCTCCCAAGTCCGAAAAGCGCGTGCTCGGATACTTCCTGCTGACCGGCGACCAGGGCCTCGCCGGAGCCTACAACATGAACCTGCTCCATGCGGCTGAAAAGCGGATCCGCAGGGACATCGTCGACCAGGCCCGGAAGGGCTTCTCCGCCGAGGCCCGCCTCTTCGTCGCGGGCACCATCGGCAAGGACCAGCTGCGCCTCCACGGCTTCGAGATCGACGAGAACTTCACGTACCCCATCGATTCGCCCACCTACTTCCGCGCCCGCGAGATCTCCGACATCATCCACGACAAGTTCGAGCGCCGCGAGCTCCACGAGGTCTACGTCGTCTACACCGTCATCCACAGCGCCATCGACATGCGCCCCGTCGTGACCCGCCTCGTGCCCATCGATGCCGACGCCCTGCTGGAGGGCATCTCCCCCGCGCGCGTCGCCGAAGTGCAGTCCCGTCCGTCCGAGTCCATCGAGTACGTCCCCTCGCCGTCCGACGTGATGGACTACCTGGTCTCCACCTATCTGCGCGGCATGGTCTACGGCGCGCTGACCGAGGCCTTCGCCAGCGAGCAGACCGCCCGCATGACCGCCATGGACAATGCGACGGAGAACGCCGAGGACATCCTCGAGAAGCTCCGTCTCCAGAGCAACCAGCTCCGGCAGGCCGCGATCACCGCGGAACTGTCGGAAATCGTGGGCGGAGCCGAAGTGCTCTCGTCCGCGGACCTGATCCGGAGGATTGCGAGAAATGAATGAAGGTCGCGTGGTGCAGATCATCGGGCCGGTCATCGACATCCGGTTCGACGAGGGACAGATGCCCCCCATCCAGGAAGCCGTCCGCATCACCGTAGGCGACCGGACCGTCGTCGCCGAGGTCATGCAGCACCGCGATTATGGCGTCGTGCGCGCCGTCGCCATGGAGGCGACCGAGGGGATGACCCGCGGCAGCCGCGCGCTGTCGACCGGCGCCCCGATCACCGTGCCCGTCGGAGAGGGCGTCGTCGGGCGCATGTTCAACGTACTCGGAGAACCCATCGACAAGCTGGGTGGCGTGACCGCCGCGGCCTACTGGCCCATCCACCGCGAGGCCCCGAGCTTCACCGACCAGTACCCGGCCGAGCACATGCTCGAGACCGGCATCAAGGTCATCGACCTGCTCGCGCCGTACTGCAAGGGCGGCAAGACCGGTCTCTTCGGCGGCGCCGGCGTCGGCAAGACCGTCCTGATCCTCGAGATGATCCGCAACATCGCCTCCGAGCACGGCGGCTTCTCCGTCTTCGCCGGCGTCGGCGAGCGCTCGCGGGAAGGCAACGACCTGTGGCGCGACATGAAGGACTCCGGAGTCATCGACAAGACCGTCATGGTCTTCGGCCAGATGAACGAACCGCCGGGCGCCCGCATGCGCGTCGCGCTGTCCGGCCTCACCATGGCCGAGTACTTCCGCGATGTCATGGGCCGCGACGTCCTGTTCTTCGTCGACAACATCTTCCGCTTCGTCCAGGCCGGCTCCGAGGTCTCCGCGCTGCTCGGCCGCGTTCCCTCCGCCGTCGGCTACCAGCCCACGCTCGCCAACGAGGTCGGCGCCCTCCAGGAGCGCATCACCTCGACCAAGCGCGGTTCCATCACCTCCGTCCAGGCCGTCTACGTCCCCGCCGACGACCTGACGGACCCCGCCCCCGCGACGACCTTCGCCCACCTCGATGCCGTCACCGTGCTGTCGCGCGAAGTCGCCGAGCTCGGCATCTACCCGGCTGTCGACCCGCTCGCCTCCTACTCGCGCATCCTGAACGAGGCGACCCTGGGCACCGAGCACTACCGCACCGCCCGCCGCGTCCAGGAGACGCTGCAGCGCTACAAGGAACTGCAGGACATCATCGCCATCCTCGGCATGGAGGAACTCACCGAGAAGGACAAGCTGACCGTGGCCCGCGCCCGCAAGGTCCAGAAGTTCCTCTCCCAGCCCTTCCACGTGGCCGAGGGCTACACCGGCATCCCCGGCGCCTACGTGCCCGTCCACGAGACCGTGCGCGGCTTCATGGAGATCGTCTCCGGCGGCGTCGACCACATCCCCGAACAGTACTTCTTCATGAAGGGTACCATCGGCGAAGTCTATGCGGCGTTCAAGGCCGCCTCCACGGAGGCGGGCGGGAAGCCCGTCGCTTCGAAGTAGCCATGGCGAGCGAGACCCCCGTCGCCGCCGCCACCTTCCACATCGACGTGGTCACCCCGTACGAGCAGTTCTTCGACGGAGAGGTCGAGATGGCCATCGTGACGGGCACCGATGGGGAGCTCGGCGTCCTCGCCGGGCACACGCCGGTCGTCGTCGCGCTCTCGCCCGGGGAGATCCGGCTTCTGGTCGCCGGCGAATGGCGCGTCGCCGCCGCCTCGAACGGCTATGCCGAGGTCGACCGGACCCGCATGACCATCGTCACCACCTCCGCCGAATGGCCTTCGGACATCGACGTCGCCCGCGCCCAGCGAGCCCTCGACCGCGCGACCGAACGCATCGCGGACCAGACGACGACGCCGGAAGAGGTCGAGCGCTCCAAGGTCGGCGTCCGGCGCGCCCGCACCCGGCTTCACGTCGCCACCGAGCACAACCCTCACTCCACCCGGAAATAGAACTTCGCCCCGGCGAACCGGAGCGTGCAGCGCTCGGGCAGGACGCGTTCCTCGCCCGGGTCCAGCCGTCGGTCGTCGAGGAATGTCCCATTGCGCGTCGAGCAGTCCTCCACGGTGAAGGATCCGCCGAGACGCCGGATCCGCGCATGCACGCGGCTCACGCCCGGCCCGTCCGGCACGAGGTCGACCCGCTCTGCGTCGCGTCCGACCGTGAACTCGTCGACCAGCACGAACCAGCGGCGGCCTTCGACCTCCTCGAAGCTGCCCGGCTCGTTCTCGCTGAGGATGCCCATCTTCGTGACCGTACCCACCGTCGACAGGGGCTCCGTGCGGCCTGAAGGCTGACCCGGGGCCGACTGCGCCGCGCCAGCGCCTGCGCCTGCGTGACGCAGGCACAGGGGCGAGGCGGGGTGAAGGAGAAGCCCCGCGTCGAGGACGGCGAGCACGCCGAGCAGGACCGGCATGATTCCGAAGGTGCCGGTCGACTCGAGCCAGAATGCGGCTGCGACGGCCGCGGTCTCGGCCAGCGGTACGGCCCAGGGAAGGACCGCGGCGGCGGAACGGCGCGGACGAGGAGGACGCGCGGGATGCACGGCGGCTTGAGGGGAAGGACGCGCGGGACGCGCGGGATGCACCGCGGTTGGCAAGGGTGAAAGACGCACAGCTGGATGCGGCCGGCGGGCCACGAGCCTTCTCGCTTCGAACCAGCGGCGCAGGTCCTCCCGCCCGGGGAACGTCTCCGCCTCGATGCGGCAGGGGACGAAGGCGAGGTGCACGTCGAAGGGGCGGGCGCGGAACAGGTCCGGAGACCGTGGGTGGACCGGTTCCGTTGTGTGGCTCGGCGCTTCGGCGCGTACGGTCTCGTCTTCCCGGTAGCAGAGGAACACCGAACCCGGCGACAGGTCGAAGCCCGACTCCGGCAGAAGCTTGTCGGCGGCGGCGGCGAGCGCCGCATCGACTCCGGCCAGGACCGCCTCGGCTTCCGTGCGGTCGCGCCGGCGGAGAGCGGGACGGAGGGACGGCGTGGAGAAACGGCGGGACAACGGCAGGAGTCCGGACGCGTCCAGGAGAAGGGCGTCGTCGGTGGCGCCCGGACGCCGGAGTAGCGGGAGGAGGAAGGAGGCGGAGCGTTGCGCCAGCACCTCGAGCCGATACGGCACGAGCAGCGCCGACGCGCCGGTCGGCAGCGCGAGGCAGCGCCCCTTGCGGATGCGGACGCTTCGAAGCGACACGGGAACGGGAGAGGTGAAGGGGGATGCGGACCCGACCCCCGAGGTGCTTCGCGCATGCTTCATCCCGCGTCCTCCGAGCCGGTGCCTCCGATCACGGACGCCGAGTCCCCGAAGACCGATTCGATGATGTCGGTCGCATAGGAGAGGATGGCGCTGCGGAAGATCAGGGCGACGCTGATCAGAACGGCGATGATGATGACGACCTCCACGGTGCCGAGTCCTTTGCGGGTGCTTTTCATGGCGGGTGCTCCTTTCAGGTGAGGGGCTGCAGGGACAGCAGGGCGGGTATTCCGGTCAGGGCGAGGACGGCGAGCAGGTCGACCGCCGTGGGAAGCAGGAGGCGGGTGGAGACCTCGTCGAGGCGCCGGCGCGTCTCGGCGCGGGCCAGCGCCCAGCACGAGGAGGCCTGCAGGCGGAGGAGGTCGAGGGTGGATGCCCCGCCGCGTCGGTCGTATTGCGCGAGCAGCGACAGGGCCGAGGCGATCTCGGGGACGCCGCACTCCACGGACAGGCGGTCCAGGGCGTCCGCCGGTGTGCGCCCGCTGCGGATGCGGCCGAGGGTGCGTTCGAGGTCGTCGACCAGAGCGGGTTCATCCGAAGGCAGACCTTGGGAGGCGACCTCGAGGGCGCGGCGCACGACGAGTCCTGCGGACAGGAGCGCGAGGACGAGGCCGAGGAAGGCGGGATAGGAGACGATGCGGCTCCGGTCGCGCTCGATCTGGGCGGCGCGCGCGTCCCGGTCGTGGAGCCAGGCGAAGACCCCGGCCCCGGCGACGACAGCGACGACGAGGGCGGGGAACCCCGCTCCGGCCAGCAGGACGGGCACACCGAAGGCGAATGCTCCGGTGACGAGCCGGCCGGGCAGCCGCGCGAGGTGGCGGGCGAAGGCGGCCTCCGGATCCTCCGGGGAACGGGAGAAGAGGAGTCGGAGACGCCGGGAGTAGGCGGCGGGAATCCAGCGCGGCAGCGGGGGAGAGGCAGCGGCGGGCGCGTCGGCGTCGGAGAACGGCGGGTGGACTTCCGGATCCGAGGCGGACCTGCGGGGGCGGGCGTCCCGCGGCGGGCGAACGCGCGCGGGGTCGGAGACGATGCGGAGCGCCAGGGAGGCGGCGGCGACGGCGACGACGAAGACGGCCCCGAGGGCCAGACGGCCGCGCGGGTCGGCGAAGGCGGGCTCGAAGAAGCCGGCGGCGGCGCCCTGCAGGGAAAGGGCGACGAAGAACGGCATGGCGGCGAGGGCCAGGGCCTCGATGCGCCGCGAGGAGGACTGGGCCGCCGCGTCCTGTTCGAGGAGCATGCGCTCCGTCGTCATGGCGAGCGAGGCGCGGAGCAGGTCGAGCACGCGGGGCCCGAGGATGCGCCCGGAGGCGAGGGCCTGGAAGAGAGGTGCGGATTCGGGGCATGGGAGGGCCGGCGGGAGTGAACGGACCGCGTCGGAGAACGGGCGTCCGGACTGGAGGGCGAGAACGGACGTGCGGAGGGCGCGGCAGATGCCGGAGGTCGGCCCGAAGAAGCGCGACAGCGCCGGGAGGGACTCGCCGAGGGCGGTTTCCGGAGAGCGGCCGCTGGTCAGCGCCGCGCAGAGGTGCTGGAGGAGCAGCTGCAGGTGGATGCGGGCGATGCGCGTACGGCGCGCGGCGAGGACCGCGAGAGCCGACCGGCAGGGAGCGACGGCGGCGAGAAGGGAGAGCGCGACGGCGGCGGGGAGGTCGCGCACGAAGAGGAGGGAGCCGGCGAAGCACAGGGCGGCCGCGGCCGCGTAGACCCCGAGGGCGAGGGAGGGAAGGGTCGAGGGCGCGAACGGGGACGGGGAGGAGCGCGAGGCCCGGGTCGTAGATGCGCCGGATTCAGAACGTACAGACAAGAGGACCGCCCTCCTTCCTGGTGAACAGCGTCTCGGTGCGGAAGGCCTCTCCGTCGGTGCCGAGGGTGCGGACGATCTCGCGCACGACGCGCCGGCCATCGGGCAGGCGGACGAGGTGGACGACGAGTTCGACGGCGGAGGCGACCTGGCGGACCACGGCCGCGAAGGGGAGACCGGAGGGAGCGAGGGCGAGCGTCGCGAGGCGGGCGAGCATATCGTCGGCGGAATTGGCGTGGCCGGTGGAGAGCGAGCCGGCATGGCCCGTGTTCATGGCCTGGAGCATGTCGAGGGCTTCGGCACCGCGGACCTCGCCGACGAGTATCCGATCGGGGCGCATGCGCAGGGAGGCGCGGATCAGCTGGGACAGTCCTACGGCGCCGCTGCCGTCCGGAAGGGACCCTCGGGCCTCGAGGCGGACGAGGTCGGGGAGACCCTGGAGACGGAGCTCGGCGGAGTCCTCGATGGTCACGACGCGCTCCTCCGAGGGAATCGAGGCGGAGAGGACGTTCAGGAACGTGGTCTTGCCCGTGCCGGTCCCCCCGCTGATGAACAGGCTGCGACGCTCGCGCACGGCGGCCTGGAGGAAGTCCGCGGCCTCCAGGGAGAGGAAGCCGGTCCGGACGAGGGTCTCCATGTCCGGGCGGATGCCGGTGAACTTGCGGATGGTGAAGACGGGTCCGTCGGGAGCGACCGGCGGGAGGGCGGCGTGGGCGCGGGACCCGTCGGGCAGGCGCAGGTCGGCGAGCGGTTCACTTTCGCTGATCGAACGGTCCGCGCGGGCGAAGAAGCCGATGATGAGGTCGGTGAGGCGCTTGCGGTCGGGAAATCCGCAGGGGTGGCGGAACAGGCGGCCGTCGCGCTCGAAGAAGACGTTGTCGGGGCCGTTGACCATGATTTCGGTCACGGTCGGGTCATCGTAGAGGGGTTGGAGGACGCCGAGCCCACGCATGGCGTGCAGCACCTCGTCGGCCAGGCGCTGCTTCTCGGCGAGCGAAAGACGCGCCCCGACGGCCGAGCCGTTCAGCGTGCCGGCGACGAGACGGCGCAGGCTTGCGTCGTCGATCTGTTCGACGTGGTGGAAGGAAGCGACGACCCGGTCGATGAGCCAGGTCTGGAGGTCACGGTCAGCGGACGGCTCCACGGGAGACCTCCGTGTCGGACAGGTGCAGGTCGGAGCGGAGAATCCGGGCGCACACCGCCCAATCGGCTTCGCGGGGCCGCGTCGGGTCGATGGGCAGCACCCGCTCGACGAAGCGCAGCCCGGCGGGGAGGAACGGCAGCATCAGGGAGACCTCGTGGCGCAGCGCCCGGCAGGCCGGGCTGGAATCGTCCCCATGCACGAGCAGCAGGCATCCGCAGACCCGGGCGACTTCGCGGACCAGCGAGAAGGGCACTTCTCCGCACACGGCGAGCAACACCCGGGAACCGGACGCTCGGGGACCGGACGCACGGGAACCGGACGTCGGTCGCAGCAGGAGATTCCTCACGGCTTCGGCGATGCGGGACGGGGGACACTCGAAGAGGTCGTCGGCTCGCCGCGGCGCGAGCAGGTATGCGGGGCTTCGCCCGGTTGTCGACAGGGGCAGCCCTTCCGGGTCGAGCAGGA